>NZ_JAYFUY010000154.1:0-2207 GCF_059933065.1 Blautia sp. HA3515
CTGCTTGGCGCGCTTCTTTACGGGCTTCTTTCAAATCTGTTTTCGCTAATAGGCGTCAGCTCTTATTTGCAGCAATTGGTTCAGGGCCTGATTATCCTCTTTGCAGTTATTATTTCAGTGAAAGATAGTTCATCTGCCTTTAACAAGCTTAAGATTTGGATAAGAAGAAAGTAGGGAAATTATGGAAAATGTATTGGAATTAAAGGGCCTTAAAAAAACCTTTGGTGAGACAACCGTTCTGGAAGATGTAAATATAGAATTTAGGGAAGGTGAATTTCATGCACTTGTCGGGAAAATGGCGCTGGAAAATCCACCATCATAAAAGCTATTTCCGGAGTGCATCAACCAACTGCTGGACAAATTGTATTTCATGGAAAACCTGTAAAGTTTGGCTGCCCTACAGATGCCCAGCGGGCAGGTATAAGTACGCTGTTTCAGGAGATACAGGAGATTCCGGAAATGACTGTGGCAGAAAATATATTTTTGGGGAGAGAACCAAAACTGCCAGGCGGTATTTTTATTGATAAAGGGAGACTGGTGTCAGAAGCAAAAAAACTTATGCAGGACATGGGACTGTCCATTGATATAACGAAAAAAATGCGGGAATTGCCCGTATCGACAAGAAAAATGGTTGAGATTGCGAGAGCGGTCAATCAGAATGCATCCGTGGTTATCATGGATGAACCGACAGCTAATTTGAATGCAGAAGAGATTAACGCATTGTTTCATATGATTGATATGTTAAAACAAAAACGGACAACGATCATTTATATTTCTCATCGAATGAATGAAATATTTGCTTTGGCCGACAGGGTAACAGTGCTAAGAGATGGGCGCAAAGTAGCGACGTTGAATCATGATGAATATGATGAAAAAAGTTTGATTTCCATGATGATCGGACGGGAACTAACAGAAATGTATCCGGAACGACATGCCAAACTGGGAGAGGTTGTTCTGGATGTTAAGGATTTTACATTAGATGGGTTCTTTAAAAACATATCTTTTCAGGTGAAGGCGGGTGAAGTTGTCGGCTTTTCGGGCTTGGATTCATCTGGTGCAACAGTACTGACAAAAGCACTTTTTGGCTTAACTGAGAAACCGGAGGGAACGGTAAGGATTGCCGGCGAGAATTTAAAGATGAAAAACCCCTCAGAGAGCATCAGGCAGCATGTGGCATATTTGCCGGAAGACAGAAAAACACAGGGGTTGTTCCTTAACCAGAATATTGTGTACAATTATACGATCAGTTCCCTGCATTCCATTTTCAGTCGCGCAGGGGTGATTAACCATAAACTGGAAAAGGACAGATCGACAGATGTTTCGAAAAATATGAAACTGAAAGCAGACGGTCTTCATTCCAAACCGAATGAACTGTCCGGTGGAAATCAACAGAAAGTACTTCTTGGCAGATGGATGCTTGATACATATAAACTTCTTATTATGGAAGAACCAACACGGGGAGTTGATGTTGGGGCAAAGGCTGAGATTTATCAGCAGATCAATCATCTGGCAGAACAGGGTGTGGCTGTGATTATGTATTCAACAGAAATGATGGAATTGCTTGGAATGTGTGATCGAATTTTAGTGTTCTCTGCAGGTAACCTGACAGCTGATTTGGATAAAGAGAAAGCAACTCAGGAAAAAGATCATGCAGCATGCGCTGGTAAGGTAGGTGAGCGAAATGAAAAAGAAATTAGATATCTCTCAGATTATACCAATTGTACTTTTGGTTGTCTTAATTATTATGGGATCATTTTTGCAGTCAAGTTTCCTGACAGTCGCAAACTTTTCAAATATCCTGCAATATGCTGTTGAAGCTGGGTTTATAGCAATAGGAATGGCATTTGTTCTGTTTATTGGCGGCATTGATCTGTCAGTTGGCTCTGTTATGGCTTTTGCATCAGTTGTAGCAGCTAAACTTGCGATTAATCATTACCCCACGTTATTGATCTTACTGGTAGCACTGATTATCGGCATTGGCTGCGGTGTGATTAATGGACTTGTTATTACAAAACTAAAAGTTGAACCATTTATGGCAACTTTAGCTATGATGATGATTATGAGAGCCTGTACCTTTTTATTTACAGGCGGAGGACCGATTACAGGAGCGTCGGTTCTGGACTCTTTTAAGAAAATTATTAAGGCGTCCGTATTTGGTATTCCAATTGGTGTTATTTATGTCATCATCGCATTCATCATTGCCTATC
>NZ_JAYFUY010000155.1:0-22036 GCF_059933065.1 Blautia sp. HA3515
TTTCCAAAAATGCCTGCGATCTTAATGGCCGCTCCTGGAAAAAGCAGGGGAAGAAGTCCTGCTTGCAAACTTGAAAATATGGTGTTGTAATGGCCACAATACACCATACCAGCTGTAAAAACATTCTCTTCGGAGTAGCTGGAAACGCATCACTCTCTGGGCAGCATCCTGATTCTCCAGGGACACGATTCTCTGAACAGTAATCCCCATGGTAAAAAAGTTCAGTACTGCCACAATACCACCGCATAATCCACCCAGGATCACAGTATAATCAAAGGGTACCTTCTCAGGCATCGCCACGTGAAGGATCCCGAATACCACCCACATCAGGACCACTCCTATGGCAGTACCTGCTGCTACTTTTTCAGTTTCTTTTTTTACTGCTGGCTGGATCTTTACTTTTTCATTGCTCATATTCCTGAAATCCTTTCCATCACCTTTCCTGCATCTGCCTTCTTTCTGATCATCTTCTGATTGCTTTGACCGTGTGCTGCTTTCCTCTGACTGCGTATCCTTCATTTTCCATTAGCTGTGTTTGTTAAAGGATACCTTCTGTTCCTGATCCTGCTTCTTCTCTTCTTCATGGTGGTCCGGTAAAACTTGTAAGCTACCGTAAAGGATCCACCCAGACCGAAAAAGAATCCGGGAATATATACCCAGCCGCCCAGACCAAAACTGGAGGTAAGCCACCAGCAAAGTCCCAGCATCAGAAGGGTAGGCGTAATCAGAGAAAGGCCGAACTGAGAAACAAGACTCATATTTTTAAAAATATTTGTCAATTCTCTCATATTCAGGCCCCTTTCTTACGCATTTTCAGATATTGTTTAGCTTATCACAATCCCTAAAAAATAACAACTTTTTTGTTTGTACAATTTCTGTTTACTGTCTCAAATTTGTGCATTTGTCCGGGATTGTCTAACAGCATCATATGATTACATTGCAAAGCACGGAACAATCCTTATAATCATATTTTAGGGGTTATTTTTTTGTAATTTTTCTGTACTGTTCAAACTTTTCGTCCCATACTTTCGTATCCTGTGGCATATAGTCTGCTATTTCGAATGTGGCCCGAAGGATCCTGGCATTTTCTTTCTCATCTGAGATGCAGCCCAGTGACTTCGGCTGCTCCATGGCATTGCCAACTGCAGTGGCCTCAATAGGACCTGCCACCACCTCTTACCTGTAGCATTTGCAATAAACTGGCAGAACAAACGATCCCGGACTGCACCGCCAAGGAAATGTACTGTATCCATACTCTTACCTGTAATCGCTTCCAGATCATGGATCGCCTGACGATACTGGAAAGCCAGAGACTCGATCACTGTCCTGTAAAACTCTCCCTGCCCCTTAGGCGGCTCCTGTCCTGTCTTCTCACAGTATTGCCGGATAGCAGCTTCCATATCCACAGGCGCAATAAATAATTCATCGTCCACATCCAGGAAAGCAGTGAAAGGCTTAGCTTTTGCAGCAGCATCCAGAAGGAATCCGTAATCTGTATCCTTGCCTTTTCTTTCCCAGCTTTTACGAAGCTCCTGAACCAGCCACATCCCCATAATAGTATTGACCAGTTTGATCTTCCCATAGGCTGCGCCTTCATTGGAATAATTCTGTTCAAAAACCTCCCTGGTGATCACAGGCTCATCTATAATGGATCCAATAATGGACCATGTACCTGAATTAATAAAAATATAATCTTCTGTTTCTGCAGGAACAGCATGTGCTGCAGAAGCAGAGTCATGCTGTGCAGCAGCGATCAGCGGAACAGGCGCCTGCCCTTCCCGTCCGATCAGCTGAGTAACAACCGGGCTAAGATACCCCTTCACCTCACCGGTCATAAGAACCTTAGGAAATACGGATCTGTCCATACCCAGTTCCTTCAGGATCTTCTCTGACCAGTCCTTCTTCTTCACATCATACATCTGCGTGGTAGCAGCACTTGTATATTCTATATTCTTCTGCCCTGTAAGCAGAAATCCCAGTACATCCGGGATCATCAGGAAGGTACGTCCATCCCTCAGGATCCTTGGATTTCGCTTCTTCAGGCCCAGCAGCTGGTAAACCGTGTTGTACCACATATCCTGAACTCCGGTCTCTTCAAACAGAACGCCTTTCCCGAAAATGCGCTCTGCTTCCTCGATCATCCCGGAAGACTGATCATCCCTGTAATGGAATGGGTTCCCTACCATCTCGTCAGCCTCATCCAGCATAGCAAAATCCACTCCCCAGGTGTCCAGACCGATGGCATCAATACTCTCCAGTTCCTGATTTGCTTTTCTAAGACCTGTAATGATCTCATGGAAAATATGCAGCACATCTGTATAAAATCTGTCACCTGCGTGGATCCCCTCATTTGGGAATCTGTAAATCTCCTTCATATCAAGCTTCCCATCCTGTAAAGTTACCCCGATCAGTCTGCCGCTTGACGCCCCCAGGTCAATAGCGATCACCGTTTTTGCTCCCATATAATTTTTACCTCCCAAGCCCCAATTTATTGTGAATAATCACTAATTTTCTATTATTCTATCACAATTTTGCTGTTCATTCAATCGATTGACCTGTTTTTAAAAATTAAAAAACTGTGAAATCTATAGACGTAAATTAGAAAAAGTGTATAATAAAAAAGAAATTTCGGATACTGTGGATTTTTAGTCCATCATCAATGATATTTAACGCTAAAAGGAGACGAAACCAATGAAAAAAATGGCATCTGCTTCTATTGCCATCCTGTCTGTTTCCGCCCTGTTCCTGGCATTGGGTACTCATTCCCTGCAGCCCATTGCTGATCCTATTAAGGTCAAAGCCCAGGACACAGCCTCAGATTCGGACAGCGAAGAACAGGCTTCACTACTCTCTCAGATCGACACCTCTGCAAAGATTCAGCCTGGTGCGAAGATTGCTATAGTAAGCAAATCAAAAAAAGGCCAGTTCTGGAGCCTTGTACAAAAAGGCATGGAACAGGCTGTATCTGACGTAAATGAAGCATATAATTTTGAAAAAGACGATAAGATCACGATGACCTTTGAAGGGGCATCTGATGAGACAGATGTGGAGAGTCAGGTAAATACCCTGGATGCTGTGATTGCTGAGAATCCGGATGTGGTATGTGTATCTGCCGGGGACAGCGAATCCTGCCAGGCCCAACTGGAATCAGCCAGAGAGAACGGGATTCCGGTTGTAACCTTTGACTCTGATGTATCCAGTGAGGATCTTGTTTCTGCCTACTGCGGCACTGACAATCAGAAGCTGGGGGATATTGCAGCAAAGCGTATGGCCCATTACCTGAGCAACCATGGAACGGTAGCAGTTTTTTCTCCACAGGAGAAGACCTTAAGCAGCAAATCCAGAGTAGAAGCTTTCCAGGAGAGTATTGCAGATTATCCCGGTATTGAAGTGGTACAGGTGATCTATTCTGACCAGGTAGATGATATGGAGGCAGCCATTAAGGGCGTACTGGAGATTTATCCTAAGCTGGACGGTATTTTCTGTACGAACGGTGATATTTCTGATCTGTGCCTGTCTCTTGTGCAGGACGCAGGCCGTGATTCCATCATTTTTATTGGCACAGACGCCACATCAGCCCAGCAGGATGCTATCCGTGACGGTGCTGAGGTGGGCACCCTTTCCCAGAAGCCCTATGAGCTTGGATATCAGACCATCCTCGCAGCACTCCAGACTACCACTGAAGATCCATTTTCCAGCAAACAGCCCACCACTCTTTTGGATCCAGCCTGGATTGATGCCCACCAACTTCGGATGATCCCTATTACGCTGATTACATATATGAGTAGATCACCAAGGATAGCTGGCTTCTGCAAAGCATATGAGCATTTTGCTTTGTTATTATGATTTTTCAGAGGGAGAAGTTCTTAAAGGCTTCTCCCTTTGGTTTTACCGTAAAATGCATTTTCTTTCTGCTTCCAGGATATAAGAAAGTAAGACTGCAGGCACAAAGCCCAAGTGCTGTATCTGTACCTCCACCATACTTCCGGTCTCCTGTAAGCGGCATCCCTGCATGTGCCATTTGCACCCGGATCTGATGATGTCTTCCTGTTGTCCCAAGTTTCATTTTTATGAGAAAGCGTTCTGTTTCTTCATGGATCACCTGATAAAAAAGCCTGGCCTTTTTTGCTCCTGGTGTACCTTCGGCTACAACCGCTGACGTATTGGTACGTCCGTCTTTTTTCAGATAATCTTCCAGAACCCCTTCTTCTTTATCCGGCTTTTCTTTTGTCACTGCCAGATATATTTTTTCCATCTGTCCGCCAGAAATCTGCCTGCTCAGTTCTTTTGCAGCAAAGGGTGTCCGTGCAAATACAAGGATCCCTTCTACTGGCTGATCCAGCCTGTGAACGATTCCCAGATAAGGCATTGTTCCAGGTTCTTTCTTATACAGATAGTTTTTCAATACACTTTCCATGTCTGCAGATCCGATCCGTGCATTCTGCACTGCCAGTCCTGCCGGTTTATGGCATACAATAATATTTTTATCTTCATAGAGAATATAGTCTTCAATCTTTCCGCTCCACATGATCGTTCTCCTTAAGTATTTCGCATATGTATGATTACAGTGTCAAAAGGTCATGATCCCACCTGTGCTTGCACAAGGGTGGGAGAATGACCTTGGGACACGCCCCGATATGAGCATAAAAGTGGGATGTTAATCCCACGATATGCGAATAGCGGGAAGGATTGTGGGAGTGCAAAGCACGGAACAATCCGTGTAATCATGATTTTGGTGTTTTGACACCAAAATCATATGTATAAATATGATGTTATTATATCCTTACTTCTTCTTCCTTACAACACCAAAACACACAACGAGACGGTCACCATTTTCCTATAATATAAAATGATGACCGTCTCAAAAATCTTCGTTATTCAATTTTTCTTCCTCTTTAGATCATTTACAATGTAACTTCTATGGTATATCTCTTAGGATATCTATTGTTTATTGATATGTTCTGTTACGATTGTCTGGATTGATAGGTTCTCTATTCAGTTTTATTCTTTACGTTTTATTCTTTACGTGTTCTTCTTTGATTTCCTGCTCATAAACGATATGATCTTTATCATTCGGTTTATTTAGAAAGTTTTATAGATTTGGGATTATAATTTCACGGATTATAATCTGCTGATCGTATGTAATCATACTTCTGATGCAAAGCTTCAATTCATATCTAAAATTTAAAATACCAATTTCAAAATATTCTGTTTATACCTTAGAATCATAAAATACAAAACTTAAAATATCTCGTTCATATCTTAAAATCATAAAATATAAAATTCAAAATACTCTGTTCATATTTTAAAATCATAAATATGGATTTCAAAATATCCTGTCTATCTGTCAGCAGCTTCCTATGCTATGAAGTGCTCTCCTTATATGGACTGCAGATAGTGGTTATACTTTCATGGATGCTGTTTCTTTACACAACTCCCTGATCTTTGTATCAGTTCTGTGATGGATATTCAATATAAGAAATCGTTTCTATAATAACCTGTGATACATATTAATTCGGGATATGTTCTTCTCCGCTTCTCTTTATTACTTATTGCGTATCAGGTCTTTCTTGCAGGAAATACGATTCCCATCACTCTTATATTGATCTGAATACTTACGTTCCCACTGGACTCACCCTGCCTTTCCAAGATTACTTTTTCATCCTTTTCATGTAACATCTATATACTATGAATTGAATGAATGTCTTTGTCTCAGATAACCTTCTCTGTTATCTTTTGTTTTCTCGTCTTCTTTTTGATGAGTTTATATTACCACCACCGTTTTTATTTGTCAATACTTTTCTGCATTTTCTCTTATATTTTTCGTTTTCTTTCTTGTTTTAATGTTCTTTTTTGTTTATTTGTTTATATTTTTCATATTATTCAGACAATTTATGATTACAGTGTCAAAAGGTCTGCACCCACCTGTGCTTGCACAATTACTTTATATTCATTAAAAAGAATATGATCACAATATGCATCACCAATGTTAACGGAACCCCTACTGTAAAGTAATCTTTTCGGGTTTATGCCGAAAAAGATACATTGCTATCCAAGCACCTATTGAACCACCTGCAAATGAAAGTGCCAGCAATGTGACGATCCTTATTCGGGATCTGTGTTCCATTGCCGCTATTTTATCCATGGCAAAAGCTGCAAAAGTAACAATATTTATCACGATCAGGTAAAAGGACAGTATTTTATTTTTTTTAAAGAAATCCCAAAATGAGAATGTAATATGATCTGCCAGATTTCCTTTTACGATCAGCAGCAAAATAATTTGTATAACAAATATACATGCCACAAAGATTCTGGACATCATATTTTCTTTATGGGATTTTCTGTCAAAAATAAGAATGGCCGCTATAATGCCTGCCGACCCTCCTAATATCGATACTATAGTAAGTAAGGCGTCGATCTGGCCTGTGGCAGTATGGTCATAAAGCAGCTTATTAATAAGAAAAACCACCAAACCAACCACATTAATTATAATAAGATAATATTCAAATGCTCCCAATTTCATTTCATTCTCCCCGTCATCCATGTTTAAATTAATAGGAACAAAGCAGACAAGTCTGCTTCAAACTCCCTGAATTTCTACCGCTATTACACAAAAAGACTGCCAGAATTCCTGATGCAGAACCTGGCAGCCATTCTTATTTGGGACTACTCCCTTTTATTTACGATTGTAATTGATCAGGCATCCCTTCAGGATGATCTCACGTTCATCATCCGTCAGTTCTCCTAAAGTCACTTCAAATTTCTGAAGGCCGCTCTCTTTTACAACATATCCTGTGATCACGTCTGCCTTTTCGGCAACTGCTTTCTGGATCCCGGGGAAGAACAGATAATCTCCATTTGCAAATGGCAGCTCGCCTTCTTTGATCAGGAAAGGAAGCATTCCCCAGTTGATCAAATTGGAGCGGTAACGCTTGGTGGCATACTCATTGGCAATGTTTGCCCATCCACCAAGTACCTTCTGACAGGATGCAGCCTGCTCACGGGCAGATCCATCTCCCGGCTTTACAGCAAAGATCGTGCTTCCAACGCCCAGGTTGCCCTTTCCGGCATCCGGAAATTCTTTCTGGATGGCTTCCATCACAGGCTTTAACTCAGGAAATGCTGTGAGAGGACATTCTCCTGCCTGGATCGCTTTCTGTGCCTTCTGTACCTCTTTGGCACGACCTACATATGCAGGATCCTTACGGGAAAGAGTAAACTCAGCAAGCCCAAGTGGATTGGATCTGTAGGAAGATGTCTCGCCGGAAGGAATCAGCTCATCCGTTGTCGTAACAGGATCATGGATCTCAGAAACAACCTTCAATACAAGATTCTCTGCAAGAGGTGCCATTTCCGGCCAGTCTTTAATATTCGGTCCAAACTGGATCTCTACAGACGGATCCGCAATACCCTTGCTGTCGAATACACGGTTCTCATAAATTGTCTTATCAAAGAAATATTTCTGGCCTGTATATCCACCGGTATATTCCTCTGCAGATGTAAGGAAGCCTTTATTGGCTGCCGTAGCTGCAATAGACCTGGCATCCATAAGAGCAACAGAAGAAATCTGGCCGTTCTGGATCTTAGATCCTTCACGGTTCGGGAAATTCCTGGTAGTGTGACGGATACTGAATGCATTATTTGCAGGTGTGTCACCAGCGCCAAAGCAAGGTCCGCAGAATGCAGTCTTAACAACAGCACCTGTTTCCAGAAGGCTTGCCAGCACTCCATTTTTGGCAAGCTCCATATAGATTGGCGTACTTGCCGGATATACACTTAAAGTAAAGGCATCATAACCAATACTGCTGCCCTTCAGGATATCTGCTGCTGCACAGATATTCTCAAATCCGCCGCCTGCACACCCTGCAATGATCCCCTGATCTACGTAAAGCCTTCCATCCTTTACTTTATCTCTTAAAGTATACGGAACCTTACCATCAAGGCTTACCAGGGCTTTCTTCTCCACATCTGCCAGAATATCATCCAGATTGGCATTCAATTCATCAATGGTATATGTATTGCTTGGATGGAACGGCATAGCGATCATAGGCTTGATCTCTGAAAGATCGATCTCCACACATCCGTCATAATATGCCACTGCACCAGGCCTTAGTTCTTTATAATCAGACTCTCTGCCATGGATCTCATAAAACTCATGGATCTTCTCATCTGTCTGCCAAATAGAAGAAAGACAGGTAGTCTCGGTAGTCATAACATCTACGCCAATACGGAAGTCTGCACTTAAATTCTGGACGCCAGGTCCTACAAACTCCATAACCTTATTCTTAACATAACCATTAGCAAATACTTTGCCAATGATAGCAAGCGCCACATCCTGAGGGCCTACTCCCGGACGGGGGGTTCCTTTCAGATAAATGGCAACTACGCCTGGCATATTGATATCATATGTCTGGGAAAGCAGCTGTTTTACAAGCTCAGGTCCGCCCTCTCCCATGGCCATGGTTCCAAGTGCTCCATAACGGGTATGACTGTCAGATCCAAGGATCATCTTGCCGCAGGCTGCAAGCATCTCTCTTGCAAACTGATGGATAACTGCCTGATGAGGCGGTACATATACACCACCATATTTCTTGGCACAGGTAAGTCCAAACATATGGTCATCTTCGTTAATAGTGCCTCCTACTGCACAAAGGGAATTATGACAGTTGGTCAGCACATACGGAACCGGAAATCTTTCAAGTCCTGATGCACGTGCAGTCTGGATGATTCCCACAAAAGTAATATCATGGGACGTAAGTTTGTCGAATTTGATCTGGAGCTTCTCCATATTACCAGAGGTATTGTGTGCTTCCAGAATTGAGTAAGCAATGGTATTTTTTGCAGCTTCTTCTTTGGAAACCGGAAGATCTGCCTGTCCTGCCGGAATGATGTCATGTCCATTCTGCAGATATACACCTGTATCGTATAATTTCATAATCCCTTTCTCCTCATTTCAGTTTTTTAACTAGTATATCGATTATTAAGTTTCAATGTACTAGTGCAGTGAAACAGTCAATGCTGTTCACCTGATTAAAGCCTATTATAAAATAAAATTTCCCTGACTGCAAGACTCAGGTTAGCAGAGTAAGATGTTAAAAGCAATCATGGCTTTGGCGTTTTAACACCAAAATCATTTAATTTTATGTTGAAACCACTGAAAAAGAGTGATACCCTTATGATTAACGCAAGATTCCAGTCGAGCTGTTACTCACCACCTGAAAAAGGTGGGAGTCTTCTCGACTGAGATAACTTTATTTGGCGGTTTTAGCAGGAGGAACAAAAATAATGGAGAGCCATACCAGAGAACAGCTTCTTAAATTATTAGAAAATAACAGCCGGCTGACCAATGCAGAACTGGCAATCATGCTTGACGTCACAGAAGAGCAGATCCATGATGAGATCGCTGCCCTTGAAAAAGAGCATATTATCTGTGGTTATCATACACTGATCAACTGGGATAAAGTAAATGACAACGATGTTACAGCTCTTGTAGAGCTTCATGTTACCCCGCAGGGAGGCAATGGCTATCAGCAGCTGGCAGACCGGATCAAACAGTATCCGCAGGTACTTTCTCTTTATCTGATGTCCGGAGCCTATGATTTCCTTGTTATGATAAAAGGCAAAACCCTGAAGGAGATTTCCCTGTTTGTTTCCGGTAAGCTTGCCTCTATTGATGAGGTACAAAGCACAGCCACCCATTTCGCCCTTACCAAATATAAAGAGCTGGGCGTTGACTTTAACAGTAAAAAATCTGATGAAAGAATGATAATGACACCATGAATGAATTTCTATCTGAAAAGGTAAAGGCTTTGAAGCCATCTGGAATACGTAAATTTTTTGATATAGTAAATGAGATCCCCGGAGCCATCTCCCTTGGTGTTGGAGAACCGGATTTTGAAACTCCATATCACATCCGTGAAGCCGGGATCCAGGCATTGCAGGCCGGCAAGACCTTCTATACTTCTAACAGCGGCCTGATGGAGCTTCGTAAAGCAGTTTCTGACTTTACCAAACGACGTACAGGGCTTACCTATGATCCTGCATCTGAGATCATGCTGACTGTAGGCGGCAGCGAAGCTATCGACGTAGCTCTCCGCACCATTATTAATCCAGGGGATGAAGTAATTTATATTCAGCCCAGCTACGTTTCTTATCTGCCCTGTATCCTTCTTGCGGATGGAGTTCCGGTTCCAATTGAATTAAAAGCCGAAAATCGTTTTCGCCTTACCCGTGAGGAACTGGAGGCAGCCATCACTCCCAAGAGCAAGGCACTGATCCTTTCTTTCCCCAATAACCCTACAGGAGCCATTATGGAAAAAGAGGATCTGGAGGCTATTGTAGATGTGGTCAAAGAGCATCACCTTCTGGTGATCTCAGACGAGATCTACAGCGAACTTACCTATGGAAAGGAACATGTATCCATCGCCTCCCTTCCCGGCATGAAGGAGTATTCCATTGTGATCAATGGCTTTTCCAAGGGTTTTGCCATGACTGGCTGGCGTCTGGGCTATGCTCTGGGCAATAAGGAGATCCTGAAGCAAATGATCAAGATCCATCAGTATGCCATCATGTGTGCTCCTACCGTGAGCCAGTATGCTGCAATTGAAGCCATGTATAACGGTGATCAGGATGTTATTTACATGCGGGAATCCTATAATCAGAGACGTCGTTTCCTCTATCATGAGCTGCAGCGTCTTGGACTCCCCTGTTTCCTTCCGGAGGGAGCTTTCTATATGTTCCCGGATATCCGTGAATTTGGCATGACCAGTGAAGAATTTGCCCTTGACCTTCTGAGGGAAGAAAAGGTAGCTGTTGTTCCAGGCAGTGCTTTCGGCGATTGCGGTGAAGGCTTTATCCGTATTTCCTATGCTTATTCCATTGAGGAGCTGAAAGAGGCTCTCCTTCGCATTGAGCGATATCTGAATAGAAAACGCAGCCAGAAGACAGCAGTTCAAAAGCAAGTATAGCCCTGGGGCAGATCTGAAGGGGAGGTAAATATATGTTCCGTTTATGGGGGGAAAATTTGGAAAGACAACCATATGCTTAAAGACGAAGTGGTATGTGATGACCGTGAAGACACCCGCACACACAAGGTTTTCCACTGTCTTGAACAGCTTTGTTATGATATGGATCTTGGCAATCCCATCTGGCTGGATACTACGGTCCGCCATTTCCAGAAGCATGATAAAGCGCGTTTTTACCAGGATAATTTTATAGAACAGATTGATTTTGACTACCTGGAGATCCAGGTAATTGAAGAAGATTAAGATGTTGTTGATTAAAGCTTAAAGCTGACTCAACGGGTCAATTTTACTTAATAACAAAAACTTCCCAAACCATATCGGTATGGGAAGTTTTTGTTACTTTATGTGATTACTCTATCTATGGCACGCTTCTGTTACTTCACACGTACCTTTTTCGGTGAGGAATACGCACCGTATACCTTACCGCTCTTTGTGCTGATATATGCACGCACTTTCACAAAATAGGTTTTCTTTCTGGTAAGCCGCTTAGCAGTTGCTTTTGTAGCTGTACCTTTCTTTACAGTAGCAGCCAGTTTATAGCCGCTTCCCTTTCTTTTTGAAACATAAACCTCATATCCATTGACTCTGGAAATTCTGCCATATTTCACAGTCAGAGATCGTTTGCCGCCTGTTACTCTGGAGATGGCTGCCTTCTTCGGTGCCAGTGTACTTTCGATCACTGCTGCTGGGCCTTTGGCACTTAAGCTGCCCTGGATAAAGAATGGAATCACCTTGTATCTGTACTTGGTGCCATATTTCAGTTTCTTGTCTTTATCCGTATACCGTGTGTTGGTACCGCCGTTTAAGGTTGCACGCAGCACATATTTCTTTTTCGCTTTTTCATAGCGATATACATAGTATCCGGTTGCACCAGGCTGCTGATTCCAGCCAATGGTCAGTCTCTTCTGGGTAGCGCTAACCGTTTTGCCTCCGGTTACTTTCTTAAGGTTAGGCTTCACAATGTAGAATTCCACTGTAGCGGATCCTGCAAAGCTTCCCAAACCACTGATCACTGCAGTTGCCTTACCAACATTGATATTGCTGGAATAGGATACTGTATAATCCACACCTGCAGTAAGTGTACGTCCCATGTAAGTAATATTAAGGGCAGGTGTTACAGCACTTCCTGTGTAATACTGATTAGGAACTGCTGCGATCTGTGCATAGCCAATGGATGTGGTTCCTGATGCCCTTACCACCCGGAAGCCATATTTTGCATAACTGCTGTCAGAGGTAAGCCTTACCTTAATGGTGCTGCCGGAAACCGTAACCGTTCGGTTTTTAAGCTCTGTACCTGTATAAGTACCAACCTTCTTTCCAGTGCCATCCATGATGTAAATGTAATCGAAATCATTCTCTGTCTCCGTATCCGAACTGAAGGTAATGGACACGGAACCGGCACCATCTATATGATAGCTCCAGGTTCTGTCTTCATTGTTTGCATATGGATGATCTGACTGGAACTGGCTAAGATCTGTTACATTCACCACATTATCTTCCGGAGCCACAACGGTTACCTGGCAGGAAGCAGAAAGACCGCTTTCTGTTGCCGCAGTGATCACTGCAGTTCCTGAATTTCTTCCATAGATCTCACCATCACTATATACGTCAGCCACACTATAATCACTGGATGTGAAAGTAACACGATCCGATGCGTCAGACGGATAAATATCATAACTCAGATAATAGTTTTGTCCTTCTCTTATGGTAATATTCTGCGTATTCAGGGTAATCCTTTCAGCAGGTACGTAGACCGTTACATTACAATATGCATGGAAGGTATCTCCTATACTTGCCTCGATCAGTGTTGTTCCTGAAGATATTGCTTTAACAGAAGCAACGCTGTTGTTTTCTCCTGATGTAACCAGCTCTGCCACATCTGTATCATAAATGGTCCAGTCAACTCCCTGCTTTTCTGTTGTATCAAAGGGCAGGAAATTCACACTTAAAACAGCTGAATCATTTTTCTTAAGTTTTAATGCACTTTCACTGATCTGGATACCGGTAAGCGGATTTGTCACTCTTACCTTGCAGGTTCCTTTCACATCGCTCTTTGTGCTGACTGTGATCTCTGCGTCTCCCACTGCATTAGCGGTTACTTTTCCATTTTCATCTACAGATACGATCTCCGGATGATCAGAAGTATAAGTAAGGGCTTCTGTTGCATTGGAAGGAGTAAGCAGTACTTCTACCGTATCCTGCGCTCCCACACCATCCAGTTCCAGTGTTGGATAGATCATGCGGATATCCGTTACAGGAACATCCTTTACAGTTACACTACAGGTATCAGAGTAAGCTCCGCAGGTCACTTTGATCTGTGCTGTTCCTGCTTTCAGAGCCTCTACTTCGCCTTTTTTACTTACACTGATGATATCTGTCTGCTCTGTTGTATATGTACATTTGTCACTTGTATCTGCCGGAGTAACTGCTGCATTTAACTGCTCCACATCTCCAACAGAAAGTTCCAGTGTTTCCGGTAAGGATACACCAGTTGCCTTTTTCTCTTTCTTAAAGAGTGCTGTAACCTCTGCATCCTTCTCAGGCATGATAAAGGTAGTGCTTGGGCTGTCCTCATCTTCAAAAATACCATCATTTGCAGTCCAGTGGTCAAACACATAACCAGTCTGTGCAGCTGCGATCACATCGATTTCTGTGTCTGAATCATAGTTCTTCTCATTTTCGCTTACAATGATTCCGCCTTCACCAGCTGTGATCTTAAAGGAACTTGTTGTGAGCAGGCGCACATTTTCTGATGAATTACTAAGAAGAGAGTATGCATCCTCTTCATTACGTCTTGGAGAATCCGTAGCCAGATACAGGTATGCTGCCTTGGAACCATCCATTGTGGATCTTGGGAAATAAACAGTCCGCACTTCTCCCGGCTCCAGGGTTCCCATATTTTCCGTGTAAAGCACAGCGCCGTCCTTAGCATCTGCCAGGATACGGAAACCTACGTTTTTACTTTCCAGACTGCTGTCGTTTACGATCTGCAGGACGATACATTCCTGATTGTCCATCATCACATCATCCAGCTGCTCTACATACAGCGCACGATAGCCAAGTTCAAATTCTGCTGCATCCTGGCGTACTCCACTGCCAACAGCAGACACCTCAATCCTGTAAGTTTCCGGCTCATCATCCACATCCAGTTCCGGAACAGGATAATCGATCTGGATCTGTTTTTCTTCACCAGGCTGGATCACTACGTCTTTATGACCCTGACCAACTTCATATTCTTTCTCTGCACAAATGTAGGAAAGATCAATTCCCTCTGCTGCAAGATTTCCATTGTTCTTTACAGTGACCGTCATCGGCAGAGCCTGGTCAGAAGCAACATCGCTGTCCTCAAAATCTACTGACTGGATCTTCAGATCCACAGTTTCTTCTACTGTCTTTTCTTCCAGATTAGAATATTTTGTGGTGCCATTTTCGTCATATTCCGCTCTATTGTAGGAAAGAACCAGCTGGCCATCCTCATTAAAGATTCCTGAAAGACCGGAAACAATTCTCTGCTCCAAGGTTTCCAAGACAATGTACCTTTCCAAAAGCACCATTCTCCCAGATACATCCATAGGCAGCTTTCTGATCCTGATCAGATGAAGCAGTGGCAGTCCACAGGATATAGGTTTTTGTCTGGGAACTGATCACCTGGAAATTCTTTGTAAGATTTTCCGGAAGCTGTGCCGGATCAAACACATAAGAAGCTTTGTCATTTACATTTGCTTTATAAGCAATATTCCCATCCTGATACCAGAACATATACTCTGTTCCATCAAGGCTTCCGGTAATGATGCCGGAGGCTGCACTTCCTTCCTCTGTACCAAGATTTCCTGTTTCACCAGTATTGATCTGAATATATCCACTCTGTCTTGTTTCATCTACATCTGCAAGGGCCTGTACGCCTTCACCAGAGGTAAAGGTATAGGTAACAACCGGGCCTGAGCCTGATGCAGCTACAGAGATCTGGGAAATATAACGGTTTGATCCAATATCTACCCACTTCAGGGCTCCTGTAGTACCATCAGCCCCGATAGAAGTATAGTATACATAACCTGGCAGTTCAGTCTTAAGCGCCTTGTTTTCAGTATGATACCATGCCACATATGCAACACCGTCTTTCACTGCGATTCCAGGAATGGTATCTGTCACATTATTATCTGTAAGAGTATATGTACGGATCTCATCAGAACCGCTGCCATAGTGGATCACAGCTACACAGATCTCAGATGCATTTGCCATATCATCTACCGTAACGGAAGAATCCTCAAATGCCTTCTTTGTATCCTGCCATGCCACATAGATCACTTTATTTGCTTCGTCTACTGCAACTGCAGGTGCAAAGTCAGAAGTTCCGTCATCGTCAATAATGGTATATCCTGTTTCTCCTGCTTTCTGATATACCAGCTGGCTGCTGTTGCAGATCTGCTTTGAGGGATCCTCATGGATCCAGAATTTATAATTGGTTCCGCCTGCATTTACAAAGATAGGATTAGAATCCGAGCCTGCAGTAATTCCGTTGTCTGTCTCTACACCTTCCTCTGACGCCAGAAGGAAAGGCTGTGCATTCAGTTCATCGTAAATATTCTGATCCTGGCAATATACAGAACGATCCTTCCGGTTGCTGTCATATACAGTGACCGTAGCCTCTGCCAGCTTCAAACTCTTCTCAAACTTCCACACTGCAGCTTTCAGGCTGGCAGTCGCTGTCAGTTCACATAGCTGGGTATCCTTTACAAAGTCTGCTGTATACTTAACGGTTCCTCTTCCCTCTGCGCCAAAATTGGCAATCCCCTTGGTACCTACGCCGCCCTCAATTGCTACAGAGATAGAAGGTGCAATGGTTCCGCTGGTCCATTTCGGGAGAAATCCGTTCAGGTTCAATCCGTTCTGGTTTATAATATTTCCTCTGATCTCTGCTTCGATCTTTCCTTCTCCACTGACCGTGATGTATGTAGGAACGATCCAGAAGAAATCGGTGGTATGGGTTCCTGAAACAGAACCGCATGCCCTGACGACTATATTGATCATTACCTTTCCGTTATCCAGATATCCTTCTCCATATCCGGCAACATTAAATGTAGTCTTAAAGCTTCCTATATTAAGCTTTGGCTGCTTCTTTCCAAGCTTAAAGTCCTTTGCCTTAGATTCCAGAAGTTCTTTGTTCAGCTTTTCCTTTTCCTTCTGGTTTTTTGGCATAGCCTTCAGGTTCAGACCAACGCTTACCTTTCCATTGTCATCGGTTTTCACTTCCAGATCCAGCAGATCATTCATACCGAATTTCAGAGTACTTCCCATGAACAAGGCTGCAAGGGAGGATTTTCCCACATTTCCCTCTCCCATGGTCATGAATTTCATCTTGGTAATACCCTTTGCCGAAACTACTGGTTTGGAAACCTTCAGTCCAAACTGGATCTCTTTGGAAGATTTACCATCCTTGGAAACGCATTTTACGTATCTTTTTGACTGGGAAGTAAGCTTCTCTATCACAGTGCCGCTTTTCTTTTCCAGTGTTTTGAATTCAAATACACCGGTTTCATTCTTGGCTACCACAGACTCGTCCTGCATCAGGAAATAGACACAGTCATCCATGTCGGACTCAACATTGATCTTAACGGTCTTTGTATTCTTGGCTTTTGCGATCTCAGCGCTTGAATCCTCCAGAAATGAAACCGTATCGATCAGAAGGTTCTTGTCTCCCATTGTAACGGACTCAATCTCCGGAGTGGTGTCATTCAGATTTTTCAGGGTAAAGACCATGGATTCTCCGCCCTTCAGGTTCTTGCGGATCACCTTGGTGCGATACTGGTCTTTGGAAATGCTAATATCCACATCTCCGGCAATGCTTTTTATGTCATCAAAAAGAACCTTGCCGTTTTCATCTGTTTTTCCCTGAAGTGCCTGCCCATTCTGTCCTGTAAGAGTAACATCCACATCTTCCAGATATTCTTCTGTACCGGTATCCTTTACCTTGATCAGGAACTGGTTTTTCCCTACAGATTCATTACCTGAGCCTGCTGTAATGGAATTACCTACACTGATTCCATAATAGGTTGAAACTTCCATGGATTTGCCGGCAGCCAGTGTTTTGGGATCAAAGCGGATCGCTACTGCACTGTCTCCCAGACTGCTTCCCTCATCTGGATCATAATCCCAGTATTCTCCACGGATGGATGCCCAGTTGGTAAAATATACCACATCCGGTCTGCGCTCATTTCCTCTGTAAAGATATCCGGTAGCCAGTGTGGTTGGATCATCCAGACGGTCATATACCTGATAGGACTGAGGGATTGCTGCCCCTGTAAAAGTACGGATCGTGGTCTGATTCCCTACTCCCGGGATCCTGAAAGGTGCATCGTCATTGTTAGCAAGCATGGTATCCAGCATAATACGGATACCTACATCTACTGCACTTCCGGATACATTGATGGCCTGGTAGGAAATCCTTACTGTATCTGCATAGCTGGCATTTCCGCTTTTTACCAATTCCAGGGTCTGTATGATCTGTACACCGTTGTAGGTCATGCTGGCAATTACTTTATTGCCCACACTATTTACTGTATCTGCCTCAAAAAAAAGCTCCTGATCCCCTACTTTGATCAAGGTTTCTGATGTGTTTGGATTGGGATGTCCATACAGAAGCTTTCTGTTATTGTCAGAATCGTAGTTTGGATTTCCTTCACGGGTTCCCATGGTAAACTTGCCTTTGCTGTTTACTACGGCTTCCAGATAATCATTGCTCAGCCAGCCTTCAGTTCCTGAAGAATGAACCGCCGCAGTCTCCGGATCCACACCCAGGTACTGTCTTACATAGGCCTCGTAGACCTCATACAGATGGATGTTCTCTTCTTTTGAAAGGCTGTCCACATCCACACCCTGACTTTCCAGATATTCTCTGAAAGACAGAAGCGCTTCCGGTTCTTCGGATCCTTCCTCACCGGAATCAGAAAACTCTTCTACCTCTGTACTGCCATCCCCAAACAGGGAGTCTGTCTGTGCTGTATCGGATGCATCTGAAAAAACACTGTCTGTATCATCAGATATCTGTGACGGGATCTCCTGTGCGTCCAGCACCTGTTCCTCGTCCACATCCTCTACGGCTTCCTGTGCATCTGAAAATCCTTCAGCTCCCACCTCTGTCACAGCTTCTTCTGCTGCCAGCAGTGAAAGCGGCTGCCCTGCAACCATGGATACAGTCAGTAATGCACATAAAAACTGTTTCAACCTCTTTCTCTTCATCTTCTTTCCCTCGTTTCTGTACATTTTTTATTTCTGTACATTCTTTCATAAAAAATTATAGCATGCACTATAAATACAAACAACACATTTTCCTGTTTTTCATAAGTTTTTCAAGCTTTGATATGCTTTTAATAAGCTTTTAATAAGCTTTTAATTAGCTTTTCAAATTGTGAAAATACTGTTCATTCTCCTGGATTCATGTTATACTTTAACATAAACGTAAGAGGTGACAGATAATGAACATAGCATTGATCGATGACATGCCCCAGGTACTTACCCATACCAGGAAGCTGATCCAGCAATTTGCCGATTCCAGCAATATAGATTTTTCCATCACCTGCTACTCCAGCAGTGAGGAGCTGCTTGCAGATTTTACCCCGCATAAATACTCTATACTTTTTATGGATATCTATATGGACGGGCTGCCAGGCATTGAAGCTGCCCAGCAGATTCGCAGACAGGATGAAAGCTGCCTGATCGTTTTTCTGACAAGCAGTAGTGACCATCTGCCTCAGGCCTTCCGCTGTCATGCTTTTGACTATCTCCAAAAGCCTGTCACGCAGAAGGACATTTCCCGTGTCCTTCAGGATGCCCTGCGTCTGATGCAGACGGATGTGCGGTATCTGGAATTCACTTATAACCGTCAGACGGTCCGGATCCCCCATAGTGAGATCATCAGCATCCTTTCTGACGACCACCGTACCGTTGTTACAGACAATAGGGGCGGCCGTTATGATCCACTGATCAGCTTTTCAAAGCTGACTGCTGACCTTGAGAATGAAAGCTGTTTCAGACAGATCAACAGGGGGATCCTTGTGAATATGGACTACATTTCCGGTTTTGACAGCAATCTGTGTATCCTTTCCAACGGTCAGAAGCTTCCTGTATCTACTCGCAGACTCTCCAGGATCCGTCAGCAATGGGAGGATTATACGTTTGCCTCCATCCGGCACAAGATGGCAGAAAGGAGACTTCACTCATGACTTTGCAATATTTTTTCTCTGACTTTTGTACCTACCTTGCCATTATCCCTGCAGCCATTTTCTGCTTTCTTCCCACCAGGCAATATATGAAATGGTCCTCCCGGTCTGTGCTCCTTGCATTTTCACTTCTTTTCATCCTGATGGTACCTGTTGGAGTCTGTTTGGGATTTTTCTTCCATTTGGATGACAATATCACAGTGGGTATTATGATCATCATATTTTTCATCGGTTATAACCGTCTTCTTACTACCCGTTTCAGCCAGAATCTGAATACATTCTGCCTGTGCATCGCGCTGATGGCATTTTGCAGTAATTTTGCAAGAGGCTTTGACGCCCTGCTCCATCCTGACGCACCTGCAAACAGTTTCAGTGTGGAGGCATGTCTTTTTCAATTCGGATGCAGTATTCTTCTGGTTCTGCTTCTTGGGTGGCCGGTGGCCCATTTCGGAAGCAGACTGATCCATTCTCTGAAGGCAGATGCCCCCTGGTACGCCATGTCCCTTGTTTCCTGTACATTTTTTATTCTGAATATTTTCATCATTCCCCATAACTACCAGGTACTTTATTCGTATCGTGTATTTACTGTATTCTGGCAGATACTGGTTTGTATGATCTTTATGCTTTGTTTCATTTATTTTGTTTTCTATTTTGTAGCGCAGACAATTCTGACAAATGCAGAGAATTCCCGGAAGCTGCGGCTTATGAGCATGCAGGAATCCCTGTATCAAAGACAGCAGCAGTACATAGAGCAGACAGCTGTGCTGCGCCATAATTTCCGTCAGACTGTGGTCACACTCCAGGGGCTTTTAAATGAACAGGATTACGCCTCTCTTAGTTCTTATCTGGATGAATATATGAAAACCCTGCCTGTAAAGGAAACCAGCGATTTCTGTCAGAACTATGCCTTAAACTCCCTGTTGAATTATTATCAGCAGGCAGCACAGAATCATCAGATCAAGACGCACTGGAAAATCCAGCTTCCTTACAAAATCCCTGTAGGGGATGTGGATCTCTGTACTTTAGTGGGAAATCTTCTGGAAAATGTGATCAAAGGATGTAATACTGTGACAGATAGTCCTAAATACCATGATCTGTCCGTATCTGTAGAAAAGGAAAAGAATCTTTATATTGTTTCCACTAACAACTTTGATGGAAAAACAAATAAAAGAAACGGGCAGTATCTGCCCGTGTCAGACTGTAGACAAACTTGGTGTTGGGTGTTATGCCCAGCACCATTTTTCTTTTAAAACTTCTTTTCTTTTTATTTTTTTCAAAATCAACAAAAATCTGGCTGTATTCCAGCCTCGTTTTTCCAGAATCTTTGCCAGTTTTTTCAGATTCATGCATGCGAAGGTAAGCCCGGCTTTCATTTCCATCCGCGCCTTTCCTACATACTGCGTATATCGAAATCCATGCTGTTCTTTCGCTGTACCGAAGATCCTCTCTATGGTTTCTTTTCTTAACTGATAGATCTGTCTGTTTCCTATCGTGTGCCGAATGTCTTCTGCCACTTCCATATATTCTTCCCATACATGACGTGTGATCAGTTTTACATGATCCTTACTTTCTGTGCATTTTGAAAGATATTGGCATTCAGCACAATGTTCACCGCAGCTTTTATACTCTTTATATCCACTTCTGTTTGTTGTACTGTATGTCAATATATGTACTCCCGGACATATATAACAATCATAGTATTCATCATATGCGAATTCGTGTTTTCCGAAAAAGCCTTCTTTGGTCTTGGGACGGGTATACGGAAAAAGTGGTTGAATTCCATCTTCCAACAGCTGATGGGCGATTGCCGGAGTTTTATATCCTGCATCTGCAACTACCATCTGCGGGTTCAGTTTAGATATCTTATCGTATAATGCCTTAAAAGTACGACTGTCATGCTCATTACCAGGATGTACTGTATATCCAAGGATCCAGCCATGTTTATCACAGGCAGTTTCTACAGCATATGCAAAAACGTGTTTATGTTCACCCTTTCGAAACCATCCACTTTCCGGATCGCTGATGCTGCATTTTTGTGTTTTCACATCTTCAGGAAGTTCTTCAGATATAGAATCCTTATCATTTCCGGTTCCACCGGATGCAGGTGGCTGGTTATCATCTTTTTTCTTCAATGGCTTTTTTCCATGTGCCAGACGATCTTTTTCAATCTCTTTATTTAATTCCTCTTCATACCAGAGAGCCTGTTCGTGTGCAACCCGCTTACGCATTTTTTTACTGTTTGCACAGGCTTTTACATGTGTTGCATCCACGAAGATCTGTTCTGTATTTACAAGCTTATATTTCATACAATCTTCCAAAATCTTTGAAAAGATCTGCTCAAAAAGGTCTGTATCTTTGAAACGGCGGGTATAATTCTTTCCAAATGTAGAAAAATGAGGTACTGGATCTAACATGTCTAGTCCGAGAAACCAGCGGTATGCAACATTTACCTCAATCTCTTTCATGGTCTGACGCATGCTTTTTATCCCATAGAGATACTGAATGAATGGTATCTTTATCAGCATGACGGGATCCATACTGGGACGGCCGTTATCCGGACAGTATTTTTCTTCAACCAGATCATAAATAAAATTCCAATTGATTGCCCTATCAATCAATCGCAGCATATGGTTTTGAGGTACCATGTCATCCATGGAAAACATCATCATTTGTTCTCTTTTTTTATCTGCATTTTTCGTCATCATAAAAAACACCGCCCTTCTGATATTTATTATATCAGAAAAGCGGTTCCAACAATAGCAAAACCCTGCAAAAGCAGGGCTTTGTCTACAGTCT
>NZ_JAYFUY010000156.1:0-4034 GCF_059933065.1 Blautia sp. HA3515
GGATCGTCTCTGCGCCTGCATTTGCAAGCTCTACTGCGATGGCACGGCCGGCGCCTCCGGCTCCCAGCATCATAACTTTTTTGCCCTTCATCTCTACATTTTCATCCTGAAGGGATTTGATAAACCCTTTACCGTCTGTGTTCTCGCCATATAATTCACCATCTTTTACCCACACGGTATTCACAGCGCCCATAATGGCTGCATCTTCAGCCACATGGTCCAGATATTTTAATACCTCCACTTTATGTGGAATGGTAAGATGGATACCTTTCATATTCAATGCAGGCAGTGCTTTCATTGCATTCTCAAGATCTTCCGGTTTTACCAGAATAGTAAGATAACGATAAGGGATCCCCAGGTCCTTAAATGCTGCCTCTGCCACTACTACTGTAGGGTTCTCGTCGATCGGACACCCAAATACACCCACAAGCTCTTCTCTATATGATTTGCCCATAAATATTCTCCCGTTTTTTTCAAAACACCGGGGATGTATCTCCCCGGTGTTGCATTTTGAACAAATTACTTACTCAGCGTCTGTTGTCTCTGCATCTACATTATCAGCTGTTACAAGCTCAACCTCTGTACCGATAGAAGCTTCAACTTCCTCACCTGCTGCGATCTTTCCGCAAACCTCTACTGCAGTCTCTCCCATAAGAGCCGGAAGCTGACGAACAGTTGCAGCCTGTGTACCAGCCTTGATTGCATCCAGGTTATCTGCATCTGCATCAAATCCAACGATAACGATGTCATCTCTGTCTGCCTGCTGGCAAGCTTCGATAGCGCCTAATGCCATCTGGTCATTGTGGCAGAATACAGCCTTGATATCCGGATTAGCTGTCAGAGCATTCTCCATAACACTCATAGCCTCAGAAGAAGACCAGTTACCTGTCTGAGAAACAACAACTTCAAATTTGTCATTGTCATCCATGATATTGTGGAAGCCTTCTCCACGCTCGTTAGTAGCACTTGCACCAGCCTGGCCCTGGATCTCAACAACCTGTCCGCCATCTGGAAGCTGATCTACGATGTACTGAGCTGCGATCTCGCCGCCATATACGTTATCAGAGAGCGATGTGGCAAACAATATCACCACTGTTGGCAGCACGGTCGACTGCAGCTAACCGGGCATACCTGTCATCATTTGCCATTGCAACAGCATCACCTGCAGCATCGGAGTCAACCGGATTATAAACGATAACATCCGGGCTCTGTGTCAGCAGGTCTTCCATGTTTGTAACGTCCTTTGCAGCGTCATTTCCGGAAGAAAGAGAGATCACTTCATACCCTGCATCTTCAGCTGCTTTCTTGAAAGCATCCTCCTGAAGGGTAGAGGGAGAGAACTGGTTTGTGTTATCAGATAACATAAGACCAAGTGTAAGATCCTGTTTCTCGTCAGCAAAGACTGCGACTGGTGTCACTGTTCCAAGTACCATTGCTGCGGTTAATGCTCCTGCGATAAGTTTTTTCATTTTTTTGTCCTCCCATGACATTATATATTTTATACAGCTTCTGCTGCATAAGTACGGTTTTATGTGAATCTCCATTGAAGCAGTGCAAAATTTACTTCGTAAATATTCGGGGTCCTTCAATACGGGTACCTTCAATTCCGCTTTGCTCCTTAATTGTTACTCTTTCTGTCCATAAGTACAGCTGCCAGGATAACAACACCTTTTACGATGGTCTGCCAGTAGCTGGACACATTCATAATATTCAGGATATTGTTGATCATACCGATGATAATGGCACCAACAAGTGTCATTGCAATGCGACCTTCGCCACCCCTTAAGGATGTACCACCAACAACGCAGGCTGCGATAGCATCCATCTCATAACTTTCACCTGCTGTAGGCTGGGCAGAACCAACACGAGCACACATAACTGCACCAGCAAGACCTGCAAGGATACCACAGATTACATGACACATTAATTTGATCTTACGTACATTCAAACCGGAAAGATAAGCTGCATCCTCGTTGCCGCCCACTGCATACATATGGCGTCCGAAAGATGTTTTATTCTGAACATAGTACACAACAATAAATACAAGCGCCATGATCAGAACCGGCATGTACAGAAATCCAAAGATCCTGCCGGATCCAAGGAATTTAAAGGAAGCAGCACATGCACCCTTTGACATAGCTACGGTTGCACCATTTGTAAATACCAGGGTAGCACCTCTGAATACAGACAATGTTGCAAGTGTTACGATCATTGGCTGCAGATCAAAATATGCAATAAACACACCATTGATCAGACCTGCTACAGCACCGATCGCCAGTGTTGCCAGAATAACAACAACCAACGGAACATCTCTGACAACCAAAGCAGCTGCAATGGCGCCGGTAAATCCTACAACTGATCCGATGGAAATATCAATACCGCCCAGGATAATGGCAAAGCTTACACCTGCTGCCAGAATCGCATTGATAGAAACCTGCTTCAATACGTTGGTAAGATTACCAACAGAAAGGAATCTGCTGCTGATCAGCGAGAAAATAATGATCTCTGCCAGAAGAATAATAACCTGGCGATAATTGTTTATAAATTTTAATCCTTTATTTGTTGTCTTGCTTTCCATTTCTCTTGTTCTCCCTTTAACTAAGAATCTTATCCATGATCTTCTCTTGTGTTGCCTCTTCTCTGCTCAGTTCTCCTTTTTTCTTACCTTCATGGAGAATCATAATACGATCAGCTCATACCCAGAATCTCCGGCATTTCTGAAGAAATCATAATCACTGCTTTTCCCTGCCTGCGAAGCTCATTGATCAGAAGATAAATCTCTTTCTTTGCTCCAACATCAATACCTCTTGTAGGCTCATCAAGAATCAGCACCTTAGGATCAGACATCATTGCTTTTGCCAGAATGACCTTCTGCTGATTGCCTCCTGAAAGATTTCTTGTTTTCTGGAAAACAGACGGTGTTTTGATACGCATCTTTTTCACATAATCTTCTGCATATTCTCTGTCTTTTTTCTCATTGATATGACCGCTGCTGGTAATCTTGTCTGATGAAGAAAGAGAGATATTCTCCTTGTACATTCATGATCAATACAAGACCGTCACCCTTCCTGTCCTCAGTCATATAATAAATGCCCTGCCTGATAGCGTCACTTGGGCTTTTGGGATGGATCTGCTGTCCGTCCAGTTCTACAGTACCCTTGTCGTAATGGAAAACGCCATATAAGGTCTTTGCCAGCTCTGTACGTCCTGCGCCCACAAGACCAGCCACACCCAATACCTCACCGGCCTTAACATCGAAAGAAATATCATGTACATAATCATTACTCAGATTCTTCACGGAAAGGACTGTCTTACCAGGCTTCATTGCCTCATAAGGGAACTGGTTCTCCAGCTTACGCCCAACCATCATGCTGATCAATTCATCATAGGTAAGCTCTGAAACCTTCTTCTCGCCGATGAATGCGCCGTCACGAAGGATGGTGGCCCTGTCACAGATCTCAAAGATCTCTTCCAGTCTGTGGGAAATATAAACAACTGCTTTCTTCCTGTCCCTAAGATCATTGATGATCTTAAACAGGCTGACTACCTCTGAATCGGTAAGTGCATCTGTAGGCTCATCCATAACGATCACCTTGGTATCCAGAAGAAGGGCCTTAGCGATCTCAACCATCTGCTGCTGTGCCACAGATAACTCACAGATCTTCTGATCAGGCTTAAGATCTACATTCATGGACTTCAGCATCTCGGCTGTCTTATTGTACATCTGCTTAATGTCGATCTTGCCCAGCTTATTCTTAAGTTCTCTGCCCAGGAAAATATTCTCATATACTTTCATCTTAGGGATCAGATTAAGTTCCTGGTGGATAATGGAAATCCCGTCATCCTGTGCCTGTCTGGCATTGGTATAATTGATCTCTTTTCCCTTGAACTGGATAGAACCGGCATCACGCTGATACACTCCTGTCAGGCATTTCATAAGTGTACTTTTGCCTGCTCCGTTCTCTCCCAGAAGTGCCATAACCTCGCCTTCACGCACTTCCAGATCCACTCCGTCAAGAGCCTTTACACCTGGA
>NZ_JAYFUY010000157.1:0-24656 GCF_059933065.1 Blautia sp. HA3515
CTTCCACTGGCAAGTTTTGGCAGGGAGAAAAAAGGCTTCCGGGAATATCTGTTTCGGAAAGAGCAGCCTCTGCGTTTCCGATACGAGGATGAGAGCTACGAGATCCGGATTCAGGATGTAAAACTGTTCCCACAGGGATACTCAGCCCTGGCTCTCCACCCGGAATGTGTTCGGGACGAGCCTTCTGTTCTTCTCGCAGATATCGGTGGATGGACCGTAGACCTGATGCGGCTGGACAACAGTGTTCCAAACGCCGCCACCTGCCGCAGCCTGGAGCTTGGTGTAATCCGGTGTGTGGATGAGATCACCGAGCAGGTACGCAGAAATACCTGGGCTGTCTGTAACGGACATTCAGATAGAACGTGTGCTAAACGGCCAGAGTTGTAGCATGGACCCGGCTGCAAAAGAAATTATTGTCCGGCAGGGAAGAATCTACACGGAGAAAATACTGTCTGCAATCATGGAAGCTGGGTTCGATCTGAAGGCAATTCCGTCCGTGATCATGGGCGGCGGAGCCAGCATCCTGAAACGGCACGTGACACCGCAGGACGGGCTGTGTCGGCAGATTTACCTGACGGACGTGCACGCCAACGCTTCCGGATATGAGCGGATTGTGGGGCAGATGTGTGCGAAGTAAAGCGGCCCGTTTTCTCGTTCCGCCTGAACCTTGATAACCCGGACCACAGAAAGGCATGGGAGATCCTGCAAAGTGTTCCGGATGGGCGAAGAGCAGCTATCTGGTTCAGGTGATCTTAAAGGATCAGGAAAACAACCAGCTGGAGAAAAGCATCCGGCAGGCAATCCGGGAAGAATTGGCAGGTGTTTCCATTTCAGGCTCCGGGAAAGTGTTTCGAAGAAAAGAAGAAATCCCATCTCAGATGCTGGATTTTCTCTCCGGGCTTGAGGATGCGTTCTGAAAAAGTCAAATCTTTTCCGGTGATAAAATAGCCAAAATTCAAGCAGTCAAATTAGTATAAATCACGGATTTTTGAAAGGGGTGATGCCTATTGAATGTTATTAGATCTGCATCCTTTGGGGGCTTTTGAAGGCATCATATTCGT
This sequence comes from Blautia sp. HA3515, assembly GCF_059933065.1. Classification (NCBI taxonomy): domain Bacteria; kingdom Bacillati; phylum Bacillota; class Clostridia; order Lachnospirales; family Lachnospiraceae; genus Blautia; species Blautia sp. HA3515. The sequence continues at coordinate 1,062 of NZ_JAYFUY010000157.1, forward strand.
TGGGTATTGTGAATAGCTTTCTGTCACGTTTTAGGTTATGTTGTGTGTAGAAAAAAGAAAGGAGAACAGACGCAATGGAGATGAAAAACATATGCGGAAAGATTCCGGTAGAGCTGCATGAGAAACTAAAACTGGAGGTCGAAGAGTTAGGGATCAGCATACCAAAATACCTTGAAATGGTAATCGAAGAACACATGACAAGAAAAGGAGAAAAGACGGACATGGCAAATTTAGAGAACAGTAGCAGTACAGGTAGACGAGGAGTTATTTTCCAGACTGAAAGCAGTCCTCGCCAAAAACGGCATGAAACAGAAAGACTTCCTGATCGGACTGATCGAAGCGGCACTCGAAAAAGAGGAAGCCAAATGGAAAGCGGAGTCAGAAGAAACTGAGGAAGAGCCAGAAGTGGAAGATGCTGAACCAGAGGAAACGGAGCCAGATGAACTGGAATCGGAAGAGGACCAGCCAGAGAAGCCAGAGCCGGAAGTCGAAGAGTCAGAGCCAGAAGAGCTGGAATCGGAAGCCGAGGAAGAGCCGACAGAACCGGAACCAGAAGCCAAGTCAGAGCCGACAGAACCGGAAACGGAAGATCCAGAGAAAACAGAGCCAGCAGAAGCAGACGAAGAGGAATCAGCTGAACCAGAACAGGAAACCGAAGAGCCGGAAGCAACAGATCCAGAGGAAGCAGAAGCATAGACATCCCAAAAAAGAGACCAAAAGACTGAGACGGTGCAGAGAAATCTGCACTGTTTTTTTTCACAGCGAAGGGAGGCTGATAGCCGGAACAATTCGATTTTTTGACCTTTTCAGCGGAATCGGAGGATTCCGAGAAGGACTGCACAGAGCAGGGGGCTTCACCTGTGTCGGACACTGTGAAGCAGACGCGTATGCAGACCACAACTACCGGGTGCTGTTTGATACGGAAGGAGAGTGGTTCTGTAATGACGCAAGAAATATTGAAACAAAACGAATGCCGGACTTTGATCTTTTATGCGCGGGATTTCCTTGCCAGGCATTCTCTATCGCTGGACGAAGGGAAGGATTTGCCGATGCAAGAGGAACCCTTTTCTTTGAAGTTGCCAGACTGGTTGCAAACAAACGACCTGCGTATTTTCTCCTTGAAAACGTACCCGGTCTGCTTTCGCATGACAAAGGGCGGACGTTTCATACCATCCTCAGTACGCTATCTGAACTGGGGTATCATGTCGAATGGAAAGTGCTTAACAGCAAGGATTTCGGAGTCCCCCAGTCAAGGAAGCGGGTGTATATTGTCGGATATCTTGATGGAAGATGTGCCGGAAAAATATTACCTTTCCCAAAAGCAAATGGAACAGCTCTTATACAAGTCCATGCTGGCAAACAGGGAGAAAGAGTCTACGCAGAAGAAGGACTGAGCTGCACGCTGACCAGCGGGGCTGGTGGTATGGGCGGCAAGACCGGATTATACGAAGTCGGTATCCCAATCAAGGAAAACACCCGAAAAGGATACAAGATGGCTTATGAGGGTGATAGCATCGACCTCGGCTATCCGGGTATCAATAGCCGCAGGGGAAGAGTCGGGCATGAAATCGCCCATACCCTCACGACCGGAAACCAGCAGGGAACACTGCATTTTGTAGATATCTCCCCTCCGCCGCTGGTGACAGACGTTGCAAGATGTCTGAATACCAGACAGGATTCCAGCATCCATAACCACAGAGGCGAAAGTTCCGGGGTGCTGGTGGAAGAAACGCCAAGGGCAGTGCTGACACCAGCCAGGGAAAAAGTCCGCCAGAATGGAAGAAGAATGAAAGAACCGGAAGAGCCAATGTTCACCATTACGGCAACTGACCGTCATGGAGTGATTTACCACGGCAGAATCCGCAGGCTGACGCCAAGGAAGTGTCTACGGCTGCAGGGATACTGGGATGGTCAGATTTCCAAGATGGAAAAAGAAACATCGGATAACCAGCTTTACAAGCAGGCCGGGAACGGTGTCACCGTCAATGTCATCGAAGCAATAGGCAGAAACCTGAAAGCCGTGGATGAAGAGATTCGAAACAGCTCACCTGTTCCAGAAGCGAAGGGTGGGTGAAGCAGATCGACTTAAAAAACCAGTATTTCGGTACAGAGATTGAGATGACAGGCATCAGCCGTTACAAGGCGGCTGCCGCTGTTGGAAGAATGTTCGGAACAGAGCCATATTCCATCCGCTTTTACAGCTCATGGTGTGTGAAAGACCCGGATGGAAAGGTCTGGAAGTTTTCCTATGATTCCAGTATCCGTTGTCAGTACAAATCTCACGGAAGATGTCTGAATGCTGACAGCGACTATGCCACGGAACATGGTATCCCCGAAATTGGAATATTCGGAAATGGGGAAACTCCAGGAAGTGGTGCGGTGTGTCAAAAACGCAGGTGCTTTTGTCAATTCATCCTGTGGCATGCATGTCCATGTGGACGCATCCAATCATACACCAAGGAGTCTGAAAAATGCACTGACGATCATGTACTGCAAAGAGGATATTCTGTTCAAAGCCTTGAATGTACAGACCAGAAGACAGGATGAGTACTGCCAGAAAGTCCGTCCTATGGTATTGGAGAAGATCCGCAGGATGCCCAACAGCACCATTACAATGGAAAAATTCAAAAGGGCATGGTATGAGGGAAATGACGGAAGCTCCGAGCATTACAACTGGACAAGGTATTATGCATTAAACCTACACGCTGTTTTTTCCAAGGGAACACTGGAATGGCGCTGTTTTGAAAGCACCCTCCATGCAGGAAAAGTCCGGTCGAATATCACACTGGCACTTGCCATATCCGCACAGGCGATCAACCAATCCTGTACCCATGCCAAAAAGACGGAGATCGGGGATAACCCGGCATTTACGTTCCGCACCTTTCTGCTCCGCCTCGGATTGATCGGGGACGAATACAAAAATGTGCGGAAGCATCTGCTTGCCAATCTGGACGGGGATAAGGCATGGCGGTATGACAAAAGTACCTATGCCTGTCTGCAGAATCCAAGACGGACAGATGATGCGAGATAACAGAATAATGAAGACAGACCGGCTGGGTGGAAACATCCGGCTGTTCTTATGCAAAATGAAGAAAAAGAAGAAAAAGAAGAAAGAGGTAGAAAACATGAAGAGTAAATATCGATTCAGGCGAATCCTTTCAGGGGTGATGGCGGCAGTCACCATCTTATCCACAGTCATTTCACCGCTGACGGTGTATGCTTCGGAAGAGCCGAAAGCGGCGGAACCGCCAGCGTATGAATCCGTAAAGGATCAGCTGGATGAAAATGAAGTGGTAAAAGCCACCGATCTGGAGCTGGAAGTCGGAAAGGACTTTGATGTTTCCACGGATTTTACAAATTTGGAAATTAAGGACGAAAGCAAAGTCAAAGTGATATTCCAGAAAGCAGAGAATGACGCCGGGGAGAACTTCAGCACCAGCCATGCAGACACTTACCATGCCGTTTATTATGTGGAGCCAGTCAACCAGAACCACCCGGTTTATCAGATTGGGAGAAATCTGATCGTAAAAGAGCCTGTGACAGCAGCTCAGAGTGAACCGCAGACAGAACAGGCAGTTACCGAAGAGGATACAGGTTCTGATGATGAGGAAGCTGCCTCGCAGGAAGAAACTGAGACAGTGCCTGTAGAGACAGAAATTGTTGAGCCGGAGACAGCTGAATCTGAAACAGAGGAAGCGGAGACAGAAGAACCGGAAGAAACAGAATCCGAATTTCAGGATGGACTTTCTGAATCCGAGTTTGATGCCGCATTAGAGGAATCCGAAACGGAAAATACAACCGATGCAGAATCCGGGCTGACACTCAGCGATGTTCTGGAGCAGGCAGGGGAACAGGATATTGACCTGATAGCAATGGAAGATGGGGAAACCGTTTCATTCACCGCAGTCAATACCAGTACAAGAGCAACCCAGGACGTGAATGTGACAAGAGGGACTGCATACTATTATGCAGACTACGGTCTGGGCTCCTATGTAACCTATAAATATACCGTTAAATTTGGAAATGTGTCTGCAACTGCCTACTGTGTGCAGCCATCCAAAGCGGGACCTGGGGATGGTGTTTACAAGATCACCAAACTGGGTGACAGCAAAGCACTGGCAAAAGTGTGCTACTACGGAACCAAAGCATCCGGTGAAAATGGATTTTTTTCTGAGAAACATCCTGATTTTTCAGCCGGAAAACAGTTTATCATTGTCCATCTGGCAGCATCCTATGCAAATAACAGCGGTGACGCTTTTTCTGGTACGAATGCAACCGGACAGGCTCTGGCAATGGAACTCTACAATTACTGCATGAGCCAGCCGGAGATCCCCGGAAGTGGACATGAGTTTCTCCAATGCAGATGTTACCGCATATATCAGTGGCAACAGCCAGAGAACCGAAGAGATCACCTTCAAGGCATCCGAACTGCAGACCATCACCATGAAACTGCCGTCCGGTGTCAGACTGCATAATGTGACAACCGGAAAGACCAGCAGTGTAGGTGCATCCGTGGAAATCTGCGGCGGTACCAAATTTTATTTATCCGCACCGCTGACACAGGCTGTGGATGTCAAAGGGGAATGGTCTTCCACCATGAAAGGAAGCATCATCAAAGACTACTCCGCTTATAAGATCACCACCGGAAGCGAGACACAGGACCTTGCCCTGGTATTTGGCGAGGGCGTGACCGATGAGAAATATGTGGATTTTAAAGTTTCATGGGTAAAACAGGCAACTCTAGAAATCGTAAAAAAGGACCGCAAGAGTAACAAAGCCATCGCAGGTGCAGTCTATGGCGTTTACAGTGACAAGGACGGAAAGAACCTGATCACGAAGATGCCGGCCACAGATGACAACGGAGCTTCCAGCGTTACGATCACAAAAAAACAGGATACCGTATACCTGAAAGAGATCTCCGTACCAAACGGATACCTGCTGGACACTAAGGCTTACGATGTGAACCTGGTCATCGGCGGCACTGTAAAACAGACCGTTACTGATGCTGAACAAATGGCAAGCCTGACTGTTTATAAATTAGGAGAAGTTCTGACCGGGGCAAAGGTAACTGATGATGGTGTTTCCTTTGTTTATACCGAGCAGAAACAGAAAGGTGCGGTTTATAACGTTTATGCCGCGTCGGACATTGTATCCGCAGACGGAACAGTAGTCTACAAAAAAGACGCATTAGTCAAAGCCGGACTTACCACCGGAGATGACGGAAGTGCCACACTGGATAATCTATATCTGGGGAAATATGTAGTAAAAGAAATGCAGGCACCACAAAATCTGGTATGCACAGGCGAAAGCCAGGAGATCACCCTTTCCTATGCTGGAAGCAACGTAGAAAAGGTCATGGGAAGCGTGACATTCAAAAATGACCGCCAGAAAGCAAGCGTAAGTGTATACAAGCAGGATAAGAAAACCAGGAAATACCTTCCGGGCGGCACTTATGGTCTGTATGCCGGAAATGACATCAAAGCAGCGGACGGAACCATTGTGGTCAAGAAAGATACTCTCATTGAGAAAGCAGTGACCGGAACAGACGGAAAAGCCGTATATCAGGCAGACCTGCCGATAGCCAACAGCTACTACATGAAAGAGCTGGGTGCACCAGCTGGATATGTGAGAAACGGCGAGGATGTGTACTCCTTTACCTTCCAGTACACAACAGACAAAGAGGCAACGGTTTCTTTCAACCATACGTTCCAGAATGAGCGGATCAATGCGAAGATCAAACTGGTAAAAGAGGATTCCGAAACCGGAAAGACCGCACAGGGAGATGCAACCCTTGAGGGTGCTGTTTACGGATTGTATGCCCGTGAAGATATCGTACATCCAGATGGACAGACAGGTGTTCTTTACCCGGCAGGAACACAGATTGCAACCCTGACTACGGATACAGAGGGAAATGCAGAAGTCGCAGACCTCTATCTCGGAAAGTATTACGTTAAAGAACTGACTCCGCCTGTCGGATATCTGGCAGACCCGGGAGAACATGATCTGGAGTGTAATGACGAGGGAGATCTGGTTCAGACGGTAGAACGTACCGTAACTTCTCTGGAGGATGTGATCAAACAGCCGTTTCAGGTCATCAAAGCCGCCAACAACGGAAAGACCGATGCCGATCTGTTAAAAGGTGTGGGATTCAGTGCATATCTGGAGAGCAGCCTGAAGAAAAATAAGGACGGTTCCTATGATTTTACATCCGCTACTCCGGTCGTGCTGACTGCAGACGGACAGACAGAAATGTTCACGGATGAGCGTGGATATGCATGCTCCATTCCGCTTGCATACGGGACTTACATTGTAAGAGAAACCACCACACCGCACAACTTCAAACCAGTTGATGATTTCAAAGTTGTGATTTCAGAGAACAATCCAGAGAAACCGCAGGTATGGCGTGTGCTTCTGGACGAAGAGTTTGAAGCAAAATTAAAAATCGTCAAAAAAGATGACGAGACAAAGAAATCTGTTCTGGTTCCGAATACTGAATTTAAAGTATACGATCTGGATAACAAGAAATATGTAGAACAAGTGACTACTTATCCATCCACTACGGTACATAAATCCTATTTTACGGATGAAAACGGATACCTGATCCTGCCACAGAATCTGGCTTGTGGAAATTACCGCATCGAAGAAGTGACTGCACCAGATGGATATACCCACAGCACCAATACCGTGGAAATCAAGGTAGACAGTGATACTGCATACCAGGAAGATCCGGTCAGCGGTGACCTGATCATCGAGGTGGATTTTGAGAACCACCCAGCTAAGGGCAGACTGACCATCCGCAAAGAAGGCGAAGTAGTCAAAGGTTTTGATAAAGACTTTACTTATGAGGAAGCCAGCCTTGCAGGAGCCGTGTTTGAAGTTTACGCCTCCGAGGATATCTATACCGCAGACCATCAGACAGATGAGAACGGCAACCGTTATCTGGAATATGCAAAGGACACACTGGTGGCAACGGTAACGACCGATGAAACCGGAAGTGCCGTAATCGAGAATCTTCCGCTCGGAAAATACCGTGTAGAAGAGAAAAAAGCACCGGAAGGATACACCTGGAATGCCAAAGGAGAAAAGGTAACCTTTACCTATGCCGGACAGGATACCCCGGTTGTAGACGAAGAAGTGACATTTACCAATGAACGCCAGAAGGTAAGCATCACCGTGGAAAAACAGGATGCAGAAACCGGAAGCGTGGTAGCTGGAGCCGTCTTTGGTCTTTATAATAAGAATGAGATCAAATCCGGTGACAATGTAATCGTGAAAGCGGACACCTTATTACAGGAGATTACAAGCGATGAAAAGGGACAGGCACACTTCACCCTGGACCTGCCGCTTGGAACTTATTATGTAAAAGAAATTTCTGCACCGGACGGTTTTGTATCCTCTGATGAGGTACTGGAATTTGATGCCACCTATCAGGGACAGGACATCCAGACCATTAAACTGAAATCGATTAAGAAGAACCAGCCGACGACCATCGAGGTCGACAAAATCCGATCTGACAACAGGCGTGGAGTTGAACGGAGCATCCCTTTCTGTTCTGGATGAGGATGGAAACGTGATCGACAGCTGGACTTCCGTAAAGGATGAGCCTCATGTGATCAAATATCTGACTGTTGGAAAAACCTATATCCTCCGTGAATCCCTTGCACCGCTTGGTCATTTAAAGACTACGGATGTGAAATTCACCATCGAGGATACCGCAGAAATACAGAAAGTGGAAATGCAGGACCATGTACCGAAAGCACTGCTGATCGTAAACAAGAAGGGCGAATTCCTCGATACGATCACCCTGCTGGATAGAACGTCAAAGGTGTTGTGGAACATTTCTTTGAGTACATTACAGGAAGCCTGACAGACGTTACCTTCGAAATCCGTGCTGCCGAAGATATCAAAGCAGCTGATGGCGTAAGCCCGGACTATTATTCCAAGGACGAACTGGTAGCAACTGTAACTACCGATGCAAACGGTGTTGCAGAAGTATCTGACCTTCCGGTTGGAAAATATTATGTCAAAGAGGTAGGCACAGCATATGGTTATATCCTGGATGAAGAACCACGATATGTAGATCTTTCCTACCGCGATCAGGATACCCCGGTTGTCGTATACGATGAGGACTGGCAGAACAACCGCCAGAAGGTGAAAGTGAACGTCCTGAAGAAAGAAAAGGATACCGACCGTGTATTAAAAGGCGGCATCTTTGGATTGTACACTAGGAACGACATCCTGTCCGCATCTGGAAAGGTGCTGATGGAAGCAGATACCCTGATCTGAGTTAAAAACAACAGATGTAGATGGAAAGATTTCCTTTATTGCAGACCTGCCGATTGACGGAACCTATTATAGTGAAGGAGCTGTATGCACCGGATGGATTTGTCACCACCGGAGAAGAACAGGAATTTGTTTTCAATTACCAGGGAGACAAAGAAACAGAAGCGGTTTATGAGTTCGTATTTGAAGATGAGCCGACAACCGTGGAACTTTCCAAAACCGATCTGACCACAGGCGAGGAACTGCCGGGAGCCAGATTACAGCTGACGGATGAAAACGGGGCTGTTGTTGAGGAATGGACATCCACCAAGGAGCCGCACATCATCAAAGAACTGGTTGTAGAGGAAAATCGTACACCCTGACAGAAACCAAGCCGGCCGATTGGATATGCCACTGCGGAAAGCATCACATTCACCGTGGAGAATACTGTAGAGATCCAGAAACAGGTAATGGAAGATGATGTGACCAAAGTGGAGATCAGGCAAAACGGATATTACCGGAGATAATGAGATCGAAGGAGCCAAACTGACCATCACAGATGAAAATGGCAATATCGTAGAAACCTGGACTTCCGGTAAAGAGCCGCATTATATCGAAAAAATTCCAATCGGTAAATACACCCTGAAAGAAGAGCAGGCTCCAAACGGTTATGTCGTTTCGGAAGAGATCACCTTCGAGGTGGCAGACACCGCAGAGATCCAGAAGGTAGCCATGAAAGATGATACCGCAAAGGGACGTCTGATCATTGAGAAAACGGACAAGGATACCGGAGCTGCACTGAAAGGTGCGGAATTTGAATTGAGGGATGCCGATGGCAAAGTGGTAGAAACCCTGACCACTGATGAAAACGGTCATGCAACCAGCGGACTGCTTGCAATCGGAACTTATAAGGATGGCAAATTTGATAAGGCAGCCATTTATTATCTGGTTGAGACCAAAGCACCGGAAGGATATCAGATGGATGAGACCAAGCATGAAGTGACATTTACCTATGTAGATGACAAAACTCCAGTGATCGAAGTCATCCAGAAAGTGACGAACGAGAAGCTGCCGGAGGATACCCCGTCTGTAAGCAACCCGAAAACAGGTGATGACACCAACCTCTGGATTCCGGCCCTGTGCCTGATTCTTTCCGCAGGCGGTCTGATTGGTATGAGTGTGGCATCCAGAAGAAAGAAGAAAAAAGGGGGCAGATAGGCTGAAACAATTATATTTTGCGTATGGAAGCAACATGGATCTGGACCAGATGGCATATCGGTGCCCCAAGGCGGAGGTGGTAGAAACCGTCCGCCTGGAGGGGTATCGGCTGACCTTTGCAGCTGCCGGAAGCGGTCTTGCCACCATCTTCCCGGAAAAGGGAAGCCATGTGGACGGCGTCCTCTGGTCACTGACCGGGGACTGCGAAAAGAGCCTAGATCTTTATGAAGGCTATCCTGATTTTTACGACAAACAGGAAATCACCGTCAAGAATAAAGGCGGAAGAGAGATCAAAGCCATTGTCTATATCATGACAAAAGATTACATGCAGAACTTTAATCCGCCCGGACGGTCGTACCTGACCGGAATCTTAAAGGGCTGCAGACAGAACCAGATTCCGACAGAGCCGATCCTGAAAGCAGCCAGAAAACCGCCTGTGCCGGGACAGACGCAGAAAAGCCAGCCAAAGAAGCAGAGGAAAGCCGGACAGGAACGATGAAAATCGCGAAAAAACTTTTTCAAACGGTATGCCTTGCAGCACTTTTCTTAAGTGCCGGGTTCCTGCTTTACCATATGGTATATCTCCCAATGGAGAACAAAAAGCTGGTGGCAGAGCTGAAAGGGAATTTCCCGGAGCCGGAGCTCTGGGAGCCTCAGGATCTGAAAAGAAAGACCAACCAGCTGGGAGAAAATGCCCGGTGGCTGCGGTAGACCTTGTTTCTCTCCAGGAACAATACCCGGATGTGCAGGGATGGCTGACCATACCGGATACCGGGATTGATTACCCGGTGCTTCAGTCCGAACAGGAGAATTGGGAGTTTTACCTGAAACGGAATTACAAAAAGGAATATGACATCAACGGAAGCCTGTTTTTACAGGCAGACTGTAAAGTGTCCGAAAGCAGGAATCTCATCATTTACGGTCACAACATGAACAGCGGGGCGATGTTCGGAAACCTGGACTTATATGCAGGGGAAGATTATTATAACGCCCATCGTTTTGCTTATCTTCAGACAGAGGACGGCATTCAGGAGTATAAGATTGTCACGGTACTGAAAGCAGACCGGAATCTGTTCCCGTTCCAGCAGAAACTTCCAGATGTGGTGGCCGTGCAAGAGTACCTAAAAGTAGCCAAGCGGAGGGAAGTGTTCGAAACCGGAGATGATTACCTGAAGTGTATATACGATAAGGTTTTGACGCTCGTCACGTGTTCATATGAATGGAGCGGTGCCAGGAATATCGTTCTGGCGGTGCCGGTTTCCGGGGCAGTGTGGAGTCAGAAGTGTTCGTAAGTACCCGAAAAGTGCAGAAAATGAGACAAATAATGACCGCATGGACAGGGATGTGTTCAAAACAGGGGAGTATATAAAGGGTGTATGCCAGGTGTATTCAGATGGAAAATGTGTTCAAAAGTGGAAACTTTGGTAAATACTCTACGGAATATCAGCGAATGCTCTAACAAAAAGTGTCTGAAAGCCCCCAAAAAGTGTAGAAAATGAGACAAATGATGACCGCACAGACTGGGAAGTGTTCAAAACAGGGGGATTATGTAAGGGTGTGTGTTGGTAGTATTCAGGTGGAAAAAAGTGTCTGAACGTACTAGAAAAGTGCAGAATGTGAGACAGCTCATAATCCAGATCCGGCAGGAAGTGTTCCAAAAAGGAGTGCTTTCTGCTGGATCTATTTAGTTTATAACGAGCAGCGAGTTTTGACTCGTTGGAAAGGATGGTAATAATTATGAAACGATTTTATACAGCAGAATCCGTAACGGAAGGACATCCGGATAAGCTCTGCGACTTAATTGCAGACAGTATTCTGGATGCGTGTCTGAAAGAGGACGAAAATTCCAAGGTGGCCTGCGAAGTGCTGGCTACTAAAGGGAACATCATTGTGGCAGGAGAGATCACCAGCCGATATGAGCCACAGGTGTTTGAAATCGTCAGAAAGGTGTTGGAGAGTGCAGGCTATGAAGCAGATGGAATCCATATGGATGCCCTCATCCACAAACAGAGTCCGGATATCGCCGGGGCAGTGGAACGTTCCAGAGAACGCAGGACAGGGACTGTTTCTGTTCAGAGCGGACTTGCCAATGGAGCCGGGGATCAGGGAATCATGGTGGGATACGCCTGCGATGATACGCCGCAGCTTATGCCGATGCCAGTGGTTCTGGCGAACCGCATTGTAAGAGAACTGTCTGCAAGCCGTAGAAGCGGATATATTATGGGAATCCTGCCGGACGGAAAAGCACAGGTGACCGTGGAATACGAAGATGACAGACCTGTCCGTCTGGATACGGTCGTTGTGTCCTGTCAGCATGAAAAGGAAAAATCCCTTCGGAAGCTGGAGCATGAGATCCGGGAGAAAGTGCTGCGCCCGGCACTCCGCATGCTGCCGCCGGATGAGGATACCAAGATTCTGATTAATCCATCGGGCAGATTTGTGTGCGGAGGTCTGGATGCAGACACCGGACTGACCGGAAGGAAGCTGATGGTGGATACCTACGGTGGTCTGGTACCGCATGGCGGCGGTGCATTTTCCGGGAAGGACTGTTCCAAAGTTGACCGATCCGGGCGTATATGGCTCGTTACATCGCCAAAAACATGGTGGCTGCCGGACTTGCCAGCCGATGTCAGGTGTCCCTTGCCTATGCCATCGGGGTTGCCCAGCCAGTCATGGTGCAGGTGGATACCTTTGGAACCGGAAAGATTTGTGCGGATGACTGCCTCGCCGCTGCGATTCCTCTGGTGTTTGGGCTTACCCAAGTCAGATTAGTGACACCCTGCACCTGAAGCGGCCGATCTACCGACAGAGTGCCGTGTTCGGGCATTTTGGAAGAAAGGAATTCCCGTGGGAGAAAACGGATAAGGCAGAGCAGCTCCGGGATACCGTGATGTAATGCCGTGGATTCCGGAAGAAGAGATCAAACGGGCAAGGGAAATCACCGCCATTGAGTACCTGAAGAAATACCAGCCGAACCGCCTGAAAGAATCTTCAGCCAGAAATGAATGGGAGCTGACAGACCACGATAGCTTTAAAATCAACGAGCTCACCAGCCAGTGGCACTGGAAATCCAGAGATATCGGGGGAACCAGTGCCTTAAATTTCCTGATCCATGTAGACGGGTGTTCCTTTCTGGAGGCAGTGCAAATGCTGAAAGATGAGTATCCCACCTACATCTCCGCCTGTGGAGACAAAGCCCAAAAAGCTGTTTGTCCTGCCGCCAGCCAGCCCGGACTGCCGCAGGGTGTTCCGATATCTGAAAGAGCGCGGAATCAGTGGAGAGGTCTTACAGCAGTGTGTTCATCTGGGAATCCTCTATGAGAGCCTGCCCTATCACAATGCTGTGTTCGTAGGCCGGGACTGAAAATCAGGTGGCAAGATATGCTTTCCTGCGTGGGATTTACGATGCCAGCGGAAAGGCTTTTAAGATGGAACAGGCTGGAAGCGAAAAGGCATACGCTTTTTGTATTCCGGCACAAACAGGATGCAGACGGGTTGCCGTTTATGAAGCCTGTGTGGATGTGCTGGCGCACATGACACTGGAACAGGGAAGCCGGGATAAGTACCGTCTGGAGCTTGGCGGGATCAGTGCACCAAAAGAAGGGCAGAGCCAGCGGAGTATGAAAAAGCCGCAGGCACTGGAACATTTTCTGTCCCAGCACCCGGAGATTACCGAGATTGAAGTATGTACCGACAATGACTTTGCCGGACGGTGGGCGTGTGAACATATCCGAAAAGCCTACGAGGGAAGCTATCGGATCATCGAGAACCTGCCGGAGATCGAAGGGGCAGACTGGGCAGATATGGCAAAGATGGCTGCCCGAACACCGGAGAAACGGCAGAGAAAGGAAGTGAGGTGATGCCTATCAAAGAAAAAATAGAAGTGGAAATGCTGTCCCCTCTGATGGCAGAGTTTATCCCGGACTATTCAGATATTGTGGATCTGGATGATGCGGAACCATTGGAAGGACCTGACCTGGTGCAGTATCAGCCATCTATAGCAGAAAAGGTTGACGAGATCAACCGGCTCGGTATGCCTGACAACCAGCCATGCAACCTGATTGATTATTTTGACCGAAATAAGGACATTAAGGAAAAAGTGGAACGCATTACAATGGCGGTAAAAGAACAGGATGGTGTTTTATATGGCTGTGCAAACCTGACACTCCTGGAGAATCTGACACCAGAGGAATACCGTGTGGTGGGGCAGTATCTGAGAGGCCAGTACAGCGATGGCTGGGGAGAAAGTCTGGAACAACGGGAGATCAAGGTAGACGGCGGTGAATTATACTTACATTTCTATGTCGGTGCCGGCTCGGATTTCCAGATACAGGTGAAAGCACCAGAAAACGAGATGCAGGAACAGCAGCCGAAACCAAATCCGTCCCGTCCGAAGCTGAAGCTCTTAGGGCATGACGGAAATATTTTTTCAATTCTTGGGGATGCCTCAAGACTGCTCAGACGTGCCGGGATGTCCGAACAGGCCAATGAGATGGCAGACCGTGTCTACAAGAGCGGCAATTACTATGAAGCACTGGGGATCATCAGCGAATATGTGGAAACTGAACTGTCGGATCATCACGAACAGCCCAGAACGCCGAAGAAAGAAACCGTGAAAAAAGAAGTACCGAAAAAAGAGGATACCTGCCGATGAGCAGTTCCATAAAGAAAAGCACTTCCAGAGGAATCTGGAAAATAAGCGACCGAAAGGATGATGCCTATGGGAAATACCCTGAAACTTGAAGATCTTTTAAAACCGGACTGCCTGCCGGATGAGTCTGCCGGAGGGGAGAACTGGCGTATCCTGCATGGGGATACCTTAAAGCTGGTCAAAGGATTCCAGCCGGGAATTTTTGATGCAGTCGTGACCGATCCGCCCTATGCGTCCGGTGGAACCAAACAGAACGAACGCAACCGCACTACCAACCAGAAGTACAGCAGCATGAAAGCAGAGAATGCCCTTCCGGACTTTGATGGAGATAATAAAGATCAGCGTTCCTGGACCCACTGGATGGCAGAATGGCTGTACGATGTGCGGAAAGCCTGCAAGAGAGGGGCTCCAATCTGTCTCTTTATTGACTGGAGACAGTACCCATCCATCACCGATGCCCTTCAGTGGGCAGGCTGGATCTGGAGAGGAACCGCAGTCTGGGACAAGGGAAACTCCCGTCCGCAGAAGGGCAGGTTCCGCCAGCAGGCAGAATATATCGTGTGGGGAAGCAACGGCCCGATGCCGATCAACCGCCCGGTGTCCTGCCTTCCGGGGGTATTTCGTTATGGGAATCCCCAGAACCGCATCCATGTGACAGAAAAGCCGCTCCAGCTGATGAAGGATGTCATCCAGATCTGTGAGCCGGGCGGACTGATCTTAGATCCGTTTGCCGGAGCTGGTACTACCATCCTTGCAGCGGCAGAGTCGGGCTATCAGGCGGTCGGCATTGAAGTGACGGATGCGTATTATAAGCTGGGAAGTGACCGTGTCCGAATCGCACTGGAAGCATTGGAAGAAACAGAAAACGAAGAATCGCAGTAACCGGATGTCTGCCAGACATCTGAAAAAAGAAAGAAAAGAATCCAGATGTCCACAAGACATCCACAGAGCCGGAATGCTTTGCGGGTGTTTTTTTAGATTATACCGGGCAGAGAAAACCTGTCCGGTCAGGAAAGGAGATGGTCGTATTGGAACAGGCACTTGCTTATGTCTGCTGTTCTGCAGAAGAGGGAAAAACCAAAGTACAGCGGTACTGCCGGAAGATCTACGAACTGGGATATGTGCCGATCTGCCCGCAGTACAGCTTTTCCCCATTCCTTGATGATGGGGACGCAGAGGATATGCAGGCCATGCGGAGAATGTCCCACCAGATTTTAAGACGGTGCAGGATGGTAGTCGTCTGCGGAAAAGAGACCACCGGGACGATGAACACGGAGATCAGCATGGCTGACAGACTCCATATCATCTGTACCACACTGGATGGGTTGAGCAAAATCAAAGAAAATGAATGATTCAGAAAAACGACTGGTTCAGAGGGGACGAAACCGGATGCGACTGGTTTTGCAAGCATAGCGTTTGGATATCCAAACGCACTTTGGGGAGAACCCCAATCCCCCATACCGAGCCGTAAACAGACGAAAGGAGAACGAAAAAATGTTGGGATTTATACTTGGCACAATGACCGGAGGAGTAATGGGCGTTTTTGCAATGTGTCTTTTTATAGCTGGAAAGCGGGAGGACGAGGCTCTGGAGCGGTGCCGGATGAAACGGAAAGAGATCATCGACCACGGCGTGTGTATCTGTTTTGTAAACAGCCAGGGAGAGGAACTGTTCCGTCTGGCAGACGGGGAAAGCCTTGTGCAGAATGCCCCAAACGGAGAGCGGAACGTATCCACCTGCCACTATCTGGATGCAGAATCCGCCATGATCGATGGGAAGAAATGGAACCTTCTGGAATTTGCAAAAGAGATGGAAAAAAGAGGGATCATGCTTGCCCCGATGGAACTGTGCCAGGTACCGGAAAGGGGGTGAGGCCCATATGAAGAAAAAGATCATTGCTGCAGCGGCAGCCATCGGCTTGCTGGCAGGCTTCCTGATCTGGAAAAACCGTGAAATGTAATGGGGCAACAACCAATAACCCGTTGGAAAGCAGGTGAAGAGATGAGAAAAAGAAACCATGTGATACCAGTCCGCCTCAATGCGAAGGAGCTGCGTTTTCTGGAAGAGCAGGTAGAAAAAAGCGGACTGTCCCGTGAGGAATATATCCGTTCCATTGTCATGGGCGGCGAAGTCCGGGCAAGACCCTGTGAGCATCATACGGAGCTTTTGCGGAAAATATCCGGTCTGTGCAACAATGCCAACCAGCTTGCCCATGTAGCCAACGGCTGTGGGATGGCAGGGGAAGAGAGTATCCGGGAAATGCTCCGTATGACAAAGGAGACATGGAGGCTGGTCAAAGAGGAATGGTAGCCGATGGCATACACCAGTATCATCGGTGCAGCCGCCTGGATAATTCCATCACGTACATCCGAAACAAGGATAAGACCACAAAGAAAGGACAAAGTGCCGGCTCTCTGGAAGAAGCCATTGATTACGCCATGAACCGGGACAAAACGGAGCGTTCCATTTTTGAGGATGCCATCGGCTGTGTCTGTGAGACTGCCTATCAAGATATGGTAGCTACAAAGAAACGCTACCACAAGATGGACGGGGTACAGGGCTACCATCTGGTGCAGAGCTTTGCAAAAGGAGAAGTCCCCCCGGAACTGGCACACCAGATCGGCATGGAGCTGGCAGAAAGGCTCCTTCAGGGAAAATACGAAGCAGTCATCACCACCCATCTGAATACGGAGCATTACCACAACCACATCGTGTTTAATTCCGTGAGCATGGAAGATGGGAAAAAGTACCACAGCAACAGCAGGAGTTACTATGAGGATGTGCGGAAAGCTTCGGATGCCTTATGCCTGAAATACGGCTTATCTGTCATCGAGCCGAAAAACAGGAAGGGGAAATCCTATGCCCAGTGGATGGCAGAACAGGACGGAAAGCCGACCTGGAGAACCTCGATCCGTCTGGATATCCGGGATGCGGTGGCAGAAAGCTTCACATGGAAACAGTTTCTGGAACAGATGAAGCAGAGGGGATACCAGTGGAAGCTGAACCGGAAGTACATTGCATTAAAAGCACCGGGGATGGAACGGTATATCCGCCTGCGGAGCCTTGGAAAGAATTACTCGGAAGAGAGTATCCGGCAGTGGATCTTACAGCCAAAGAGCAGGACACCTGCTGGGAAAGCAGGAACTTCCCGAACCCAGAAAAAGAAGTTAAAAGGGATGCAGGCCCTGTACTATTCCTATCTGTACCAGATGGGTGTCGAAAGCAGAAGCCGAAACGGATCTCCCCGGTGCTCCTGGGCAGATATCCGGAAACTGGATGCCAGGATCGAGCAGATGGAATTCCTCCAGAAGCATCAGATCACCACCCGTGAAGAACTGCTTGCCTACCGTACCCCGTTGGAAGAACAGGTGCAGGCACTCACGAAAGAACGGAAGCGGCTCTACCGGAGCGAACCGGACAGTGTCCGGATCGGTCAGATCAACGAAGAACTGAAGCCGCTTCGGAAGGATATCCGCATTTGTATCCGGATCGAACAGCAGTCCAGAGAGATGGAAGAGAGGATGCGTCTGGCAGAGCAGATCCAGAGACAGGCAGAACAGGAAGAAGATAAGACGGGGAAAACCAGACAAAAGGAAACAGAAAGCAGGTGAACGATATGAATTATGGAGGCGATGCGGCGGACCAGATCGTCCGGTATTCCCTGGACGGCGCGGACCACGGGCTCAGGCTTTCCGGTACGCTGGCAAAGCATCTGGCGGTATTTGTTGCCGCTGTATTAAAAGACCAGAAGAAAACGAGGGGCAAGACCAGAATGGTGCGGATGTTAAAGGAGAACAAACCATTGAAGTTCTTTACCGTACCGTCCGACCGCCTGAGAGAATTCTGCAGTGAGGGCAGGAAACGAGGGCTGCTCTATGTCATTATCCGGGATAAAAAGAACCCGGAGATGAGCGAGGTCATGGTCTTTGCAGATGACGCAGCCAAGGTTAACCGGGTCATGGATAAGATGAACCTTGATTTCGTAAGAAGCGAAGTCGGGGAAGCTGTCCATGAGGTAACCGAAGGAATGGAAGCACCGGAAACCGGAGCGGTACAGGAAACTGTGCAGATGCCGGAGGGCGAGGTGCAGTTTGAAATCAGCGATCTGGACGAAGCATTCCAGGTCGGTAACATGGACTTTTCTGAAGAGGAAAAGAACCAGAATCATCCCGAAAAGGAGTTTTCCGAACCGGAAAATTTTATCCCGGTGCAGGAAGAGGGGGAAGAGAATCTGTCCGGCTCTTCCTTGCACAGCAGAAATATTTCTACCTGGCAGGAAAAAGGGACTGATGCAGGGCAGAGGGAACAGGAGCGTCCCAGTGTCCGCCGGGAGCTGGAGAACATCAAACGGGAGAAAGCAGAGGAATCCCAGAAGCGGAGCCGGGAAAAGAACCGTGGACCAAGGAAAACGCAGAAGAAAGCAAGAAAGAAACGAAAGACGAAAGCGAGGTAGAAGATGGACCTGACAAAATTTTTAGGGCAGGACTCGCAGGAGCAGTCCGCCCAGCGGTTATCGAAAGAAGAATATGCCGCACAGAAAAAGCAGGAGAGGGAAGAAATCTGGGGGTATGATCGATGGAAAGGCACAGGAGGTCTTCCAGAATGGGGACTCCTTAAAAGGATTCCTTGATTTTATGGGACAGTGCAAGCCGCAGAGGACAGACAACCTGTTCCTGCTTTATGCACAGAATCCGGAGATCCGGCAGGTCAAGACCTTTGAAAAATGGAAGGAAGAAGGCAAGGTAGTCAAGACCGGAAGCAAGGGATACAACTTCATTGTCGGACAGGAATATGAAAAGGACGGTGTCATCCAGCAGGGGTACTCCATCCAGAAAGCCTATGACATCAGCCAGATCCGTACCAAGCAGCCGGAAGAGGCAGAGCCAAAGCCGATGGACCAGCTGATGGAAGCACTGCTGACCGACAGCGAGGTACGGATTCAGATCGCAGACAATCTGCCGGATAAGGTACAGGCACAGTACATCCCGAACAAGCGGACGATCTATGTCCGAAATGGCATGAGCGAAAATGCAACGTTCCATTCCATCAGCCGGGAGCTGGCTTGTGCATCCCTTGACCATCACGATGGAAGCTACAGCCGGGCAGGGGTA
This sequence comes from Blautia sp. HA3515, assembly GCF_059933065.1. Taxonomy (NCBI): domain Bacteria; kingdom Bacillati; phylum Bacillota; class Clostridia; order Lachnospirales; family Lachnospiraceae; genus Blautia; species Blautia sp. HA3515. The sequence goes on from NZ_JAYFUY010000157.1 coordinate 20,304, forward strand.
TCGGCACAGGCCTATTGTGCGGCGTATGTGACAGCACAGAAATACGGCGTGGATGTCTCCGGTTTTTCTTTTGACAAGGTATGCCAGATGCAGGCATTCGGACAGAAAGATTCGAAAGAACTCCGCTCCTTTATCCAGGATGTAAAGAGTGCAGCCTATTCCATTGGCAAGCAGGTAGACCGCAACCTTGGCAAAAGCGAGCAGGAATTTATGACCGATGAATTTGCCATCCCGGAGGAAAAAACGGAGAAACCTGCCAAGAGGAAAAAGTCCCCAGAACGCTGATAAAAAGGGGCTTTTCCGGCTCTTTTGCAGTAGCTTTCCGGGAGGAAGTGTGGTATGTTGTGGTTGAGAAAAAAGAGGAAAAAAGGAGGCTCGCCTATGACAAGAATGCGATATGTAAAGATGGACCGGATCATGAACCACATGCTGATCCATGCACTCCTGGGAAGTGTTCCGGCAGGAAAAAACAGGGGCTTCCGGTGGATACCACACGGGATCTGGTTCTGAAGCTGGCAGAGCAGGAAGAGGGAAAGCTCTACCTGACAGAAGCCGAACACAGCAAATCCGTGGAAGCCTTAAACCAGCTCCGGGACACATACCTGAAAAACGGACGCTATTCCGATGGGATCGACAGCGTCCTGTTAAAGATCATGAAATCCAGATACCGCCCATACCGTGGAAGGGGAAGATGAAGAAAGGATGTGGTACAAATATACAGAAATATGACACAAGAAAGAATAGAAGCCATGCGGAGAAGATATCCGCCGGGAACCGAGGTCACGCTTAATAGCATGGAGGGGGAGAGCCACATGCCACCCGGCTTAAAAGGTAAGGTGGATATGGTAGACGATGCAGGGCAGATCCACGTAAACTGGGAGAATGGAAGTAGCCTTGCCCTCGTTCCTGGGAGTGGACAGCTTCCACATTACGGACCTGCCAAGAGCAGAGAGGCCCAAACAGCAGCCATCCCGGTAACAAACAGCCGGAAGTCAGACTGGGTGATTTGGCTTGCCGGACTGCCTGTCATCTGGTGGGTAGCAATCCTGCTTGCGGATGCCATCCAGCCGGGCAGGAATCTTTTCGAGCTGATGGAGGTTCTCACAGAAAAGCTGAACCATCCCTTCCAGTTTCATTATACGGAATATACCATCAAGTCGATGCTGGTCTGCACGTTACTTTACGCAGCCGGGATCGGTATTTTTTATTCCAGTCAGAAGAACTACCGCAGAGGGGAAGAACATGGCTCTGCCAGATGGGGCGATGCCCGGCAGATCTGTAAGAAATATAGCCAGAAGCCGTACTCCCAGAACATCCTGCTGACACAGAACTTCCGCATTAGCCTTGACACCCACAAGCACCGCAGATGTCTCAACATTCTCGTAGTGGGAGGCTCCGGTGCAGGAAAATCCAGAGGCTTTGCCCTGCCAAACATCATGCAGTGCTGCTGTTCGATGGTCATCACCGATCCGAAAGCCGAGCTGCTCCGAAAGACAGGCGGTCTGCTGGAAAAGAAAGGATATGAGGTGCGTGTCTTCGACCTCATCAATCCCGACACATCTTTTTGCTACAATCCATTCGAGTATGTCCACGATGACAAAGACGTGCTCCGTCTTATTTCCAATCTGATACAAAACACCACACCCAAAGGTTCCCAGTCCTCTGATCCCTTCTGGGAGAAGAGCGAAACCGGACTGCTTTCAGGACGATGCTCAGATCTGTCCACCAGCTTCGTCGGAGACACAATTTTGCCACTATCACTGGACATGTTTAAGGGCGGGCACAGGTAAAGAAGGAGGACGAGGACTAACGAGTCCCCTCTGGACATTTTGTTTCACCGTCTGCAGACGCGAGACCCGGACAGCATTGCCGTCAAGCAGTATCACATTTACAAGCAGGCCTGGCAGGAAAGACCGCCGAGTCCATCCTGAATTCAGTGTAGGTGTCCGGCTGGCAAGCCTTCAATCTGCCGCAGATCGCCAAGCTGACCAATACTGATGAACTGGATCTTTCCAGCATGGGAGAAAGAAAAGTTGCCCTTTTCTGCTGTATCCCGGATGCAGACACCTCTTTGAATTATCTGGTAGGCATGATCTACAGCCAGCTTTTCCAGACGCTTTATTATATGGCAGACCGTGTGCATGGCGGTGCCCTCCCAGTTCCGGTCAACTGCATCATGGATGAGTTTCCAAACGTATCCTTGCCAAATGAGTTTGAGAAGATCCTGGCAACTCTGCCGATCCCGTTCCATTTACTGCAGCATCATCATCCAGAACATGAGCCAGCTAAAGGCTCTGTTCAAGGACTCCTGGGAAAGTCTGGTGGGCAACTGCGATGAGTTTTTATACTTGGGCGGAAACGAAAAAGAGACACATAAATATGTATCAGAATTACTGGGGAAAGAAACCATAGACACCAATACCTACGGGCAGACCAAAGGCAAATCCGGCAGCTACTCCACCAACTTCCAGCAGAGCGGAAGGGAGCTGTTACAGCCGGATGAAGTCCGTATGCTGGACAACCAGAATGCCCTTCTGTTTATCCGTGGGGAACGCCCCATACTGGATGCCAAGTATGACCTGATGAAGCATCCCAACATCCGGTATACCGAGGACGGCGGTGCCGGCCCGTTCAATTATGCGAAAGCACCGCTGGCGCATGACGATTTTACCTTTGACGAAACAAGATATGACGATTACGAACTGCTTCTGGATGAGGACATCATCGGGGAGCTTTTTTGATGGGAGGAATGCCAATGAATTTACTGAAAAATAAGAAACACACAGAAACCAGGAAAGAGACCGCACCGCTGAAGATGAAGAGAGGGCAGAAGAAACTGTTTGTTCTGTATGCAGTCATGGTACTGTCGATCTGCATTGGGGCGATCTGCGTTTATGCCGCAGGCGATCCGCTGACCGTAGTCAATAACCTGTCCACGTTTATCTTTTCCCTGATCCGAGCCATTGGCCTGATCCTGCTGGGATTTGGTATTGTGCAGGTCGGCCTGTCCTTAAAGAGCCACGATCCAAGCCAGAGGGCAAACGGATTTCTGACACTGGCAGGCGGTATCATCATTACCTTTGCAAAAGAGATCCTGGACCTGATCATGGGATAGGAAGAGAGACCAGAAGGGGAGCCATGCGAAATGCTGGCTCTCCGCTCACTTTTGCAGGATGGGAGGTGAAACTGTTTGAGTGATAACTGGATCGTACAGAATCTAAATTCTGCCTTGCAGACCTGGAGCGACAAGCTGGCTGAGATCTGGACACTGCTGACGCAAAGCCCGGAGAATTTCAAGGGCGGGGCGATCTGGAGCGTGATGACGAACATCAACGGTGGACTGAAAGCCATCGGGTACGGCCTGCTGGTTCTGTTCTTTGCGGCGGGGCTTGTGAAAACCTGTGGGAGCTTCACGGATATGAAAAAGCCGGGACATGTAGTGAAAGCCTTTATCCGTTTTGCACTGGCACAGGGAGCCGTCATGTCCGGCATGGAGCTTTTGACCGTGACTTCTTTTCCATTGTGCAGGGCATCGTAACAAACATCATGTCCCACTCCTGGGATGGCGGGTGGAACTGTAACGGAGCTGCCCTCGGAGATCGTGGACAAGATCGAAGCGGTGGGGATGCTGGAATCTATCCCTTTGTGGATCGTAACTTTATTAGGAAGCCTGCTGATTACGGTATCGTCATTTGTCATGATTCTGACCGTATACGGGAGAACGTTCAAGCTGGATATGTACACAGCCATCGCACCGATTCCATTGGCAACCTTTGCCGGGAGCGAACCCAGTCCGTAGGCCAGAACTTCATCCGTTGCTGCGCGCTGGGTACTGTTCTGGAAGGAGCGATGATCGCACCGGCCTGCATCATCTTTTCGGCGTTTGCATCAAGTCCGCCGGCCATCGGGGACACCAGCCTGTCCGCCGTGACCATTGTCTGGAATTACGTCGGGGAACTGGTAATTTAACCGGCTCGTACTGGTCGGGGCAGTCATAGGTCACCCGACTGTATCGTAAAAGAAATCATGGGATTATAGGAGGCGAAGAAAAATGGAAGAACCAAAGACACTGAGCTACGACTGGCAGTATGGCCGGAGGAATTATTTCTCAAGGGTAGACAGTTACATGAGCGATGACAATCTCTATATCGGGCTTTACCATATGGAAGATGGATACCCGGAAAGCTTTGCAGACCTTACGGTAAACCTGCCTTTCGCTCCGCTGGGCGGTATCAATGAAGCCTGATAATCGACCAACAATTTCAGCAAAGAAAAGCTTCGTTTTATAAAAGCAGGATAAGCTGGGAACGAATACAGCCGGATACCGCATCCTCCGGTTACTGCATCTTCCAG
>NZ_JAYFUY010000158.1:0-2793 GCF_059933065.1 Blautia sp. HA3515
AGGGAGATCATGCTGCAGAAAGACATTGAGGACAGGCAGGTGATCGAAGAGTGGCTGTCCGGACGCAGAGGCCAGAAGGTGCATATCCGTGTACCTGTAAAAGGAACGAAAGAAAAGCTGGTAGAGCTGGCGCTGGAAAATGCAAGAATGGTTCTGGCAAAGGACAGAGAACGGATAAAAAGGGAAGAGGGCAGAACCATCGGAGCCGTAAAGGAAGTAGAGGACTGGTTGAATCTGAAGGATCTGGTGCGTATGGAAGCATACGATATTTCCAATATCAGCGGCTTTGAGTCTGTTGGTTCCATGGTGGTCTATGAGAAAGGCCGTCCCAAACGGTCAGATTACCGTAAATTCAAGATTAAATGGGTACAGGGTCCTAATGACTATGCCAGCATGGAAGAAGTGCTTACAAGGCGTTTTACCCATGAAAGCAAGGGGGAATTTGACAGCTTTTCCAGACTTCCGGATCTGATCCTGATGGACGGTGGAAGAGGACAGGTAAATATCGCTTTGAAGGTGCTGGAAAATCTGGGGCTGGATATTCCAGTATGCGGTATGGTAAAAGATGATAACCACAGGACCAGGGGGCTGTATTACAACAATGTGGAGATCCCCATTGACACCAGCAGCGAAGGCTTTCATCTGATCACCAGGATCCAGGATGAGGCACACAGATTTGCTATCGAATTTCATCGTTCCCTGCGAAGCAAGGAGCAGGTTCATTCTGTGCTGGATGATATTCCGGGGATCGGAGAGGCCAGAAGAAAAGCCCTGATGCGTAAATTTAAGTCTCTGGAGAAGGTTCAGGAAGCTTCAGTGGAAGAATTGGCATCTACGGAAACTATGAATATGAAAAGTGCCAGTCAGGTTTATGAATTTTTCCACAAAAAAGGAAAAAATATATAATTTATTTTCAACGCGTGTTATAATAAGGACGAATATTTCTAAAAGCGAGGAGATAGACCATGAAAGGTGTGCAGTTGACAAAAATGGCTCAGGAACTGAATCTGACAAATCTGACGCCAGATATTGATTTTACAGATATTTGTATTAAAACAGCTGAGATTAACCGTCCTGCTCTTCAGCTTACAGGATACCTGGAGCATTTTGCAAATGAGCGGGTGCAGATTATCGGATATGTAGAGTATACCTATCTGATGCAGCTGAATGATGAAGAGAGACAGTTTAAGTATGAGCGCTTTATTTCCAGCAAGATTCCCTGTGTTGTATTCAGTACCATGACAAGGCCGTCTCAGGACATGATCGACCTGGCATATAAGTATAATGTGCCTACTTTTGTAACAGAGAGAAGTACCTCCAGCTTTATGGCTGAGATCATCCGCTGGCTTGGCGTACAGCTTGCTCCATGTATTTCTATTCACGGAGTGTTGGTGGATGTATATGGCGAAGGTGTTCTGATCACAGGCGAAAGTGGGATCGGTAAGAGCGAGGCTGCACTGGAACTGATCAAGCGAGGCCATCGTCTTGTAAGTGATGATGTAGTAGAACTGCGTAAGGTCAGCGATGTAACCCTGGTAGGCTCTGCACCGGATATTACCCGGCATTTTATTGAACTTCGAGGGATCGGTATCATTGATGTAAAGACCCTTTTCGGTGTGGAAAGTGTTAAGAATACACAGTCTGTAGACCTGGTGATCCGTCTGGAAGAGTGGGATAAGGACAAAGAATATGACCGACTGGGACTTCATGAAGAATATACAGAATATCTGGGGAATAAGATCGTATGCCATTCTCTGCCCATACGTCCGGGACGTAATCTGGCAGTGATCGTTGAAGCAGCTGCAGTCAACCACAGACAGAAGAAGATGGGCTACAATGCTGCAGAAGAGCTGTATAAGCGTGTGCAGGCCAATATAGCGAAGAAACGGGATAATTGATTATAAGGTATTAATTTGATTAACGAAATAAAATAAAAAAGGCAATGGAAAGGATAAGATTATGGGAGTTTATTGTTTTGGTATTGATGTGGGAGGAACATCTGTCAAATGTGGATTGTTTCTTACTGATGGAACACTGGTAGAAAAATGGGAGATTGCTACCCGTACAGAAAATGAAGGAGCTGCGATCCTTCCGGATATAGCAAAGACTATTGAAGATAAGATCAAAGAACGTGGAATTGAAAAAGGCGATATTGATGGTGTTGGTATCGGTATCCACAGGGACCTGTGAATGAGAACGGCGAGGTTCCCCTTGCAGTAAACCTTCACTGGGGATTTAAGGCTGTTGCAGCAGAGATCAGTGCATTGACTGGACTTCCTGCAAAGGCTGCCAATGATGCCAATGTAGCTGCTTTGGGAGAGGCTTGGAAAGGTGCTGCAGAGGGCGCTAAGAGTGTCGTGCTCCTTACACTTGGCACAGGCGTTGGCGGTGGTATTATAGTTGATGGTAAGATCGTACCTGGTTTCCACGGCGCCGGCGGTGAAGTGGGACATGCCAATATGAACAGCGAGGAAGCAGAAAGCTGTAACTGTGGTAATCATGGATGTCTGGAGCAGTATGCTTCCGCAACCGGTATTGTCCGTGTTGCAAAGAGGGTACTTGATTCCACCCAGGCTCCAAGCGTTCTCAGAAAGAATGTGGACAAATTGAGGCAAAGCAGGTTCTGGATGCATACAAGGACGGAGATGTGCTGGCTGTACAGATCATGGAAAAAGTAGGAGATATACTGGGCAGGGCGCTTGGTATTTTCTGCTGTGTGATCGATCCGCAGACCATCGTGATCGGCGGAGGAGTTTCCAGGGCAGGACAGCCGCTGATAGACTGTATTCAGAA
>NZ_JAYFUY010000159.1:0-10615 GCF_059933065.1 Blautia sp. HA3515
AGAAATACAATATTTAATACAAATTTGGAAATCCCCCAGGCTGCCTTAAGTCCAAAACAAAACAGCTTTCCAAACACTCCGAACATACAAAAAATAAATAATAATGTAAACATCTCTGTGTCACTCCTTTAAAATCCTTCAATATCTTTTAATATCATCAATATCTCTGCAGCTGTCTTAATACATCTTCCACCCTGCGGATGGCTTCGTCAATCTGTCTGCGTGCCTTGTTGATCCTGTCCTGAACCATCAGATCCACAAATGCATTGTCAAAAAAGACATCTGCAAAAGTCAGAAGATCACTGGTTTCAATATGCAGGTCATATATCATACTTACGTCTCGCAGCTCTCTGCTGAAATTATCCAGATCATATCTGGCCTGTTCCATACACTGTCTGGCCTGCTGCATCTTGGACTGCTTCACCATACTGGAAAAGAATCCTCCTTGAAAAATATCCCACAAGCCCCAGTTCCTTGCACTTGAAAGATTATCCTGCGCTGCCCGAAGGCTATGTAATGCTCTCTGACCTGCCTCAATGGCTTCTCTTTTTTCTTTTTCTATATCATATCCCATGATGATTCTCCTTATTGTATACTACCTTTTCTTCCTGTTCATATCATACATTATATCGCTGTTTGTTGCTGAAATAAATCCATTTTCTGAATTTCTTTCTTTTGGTAATGCGTCCTACATAAATAAAATCATTCTTACCAGTGTTCCAACCACAGTTACGATCAGCCATTCATTCTTTATCATTTCTTCTTCCTCTGCTTTCATATTGTGCCGGCTTGAAAACCGATTTATCTTTTATCCCAAGCCTGTTGCTGTATTCCGGATTTTGTCTCATCTCTTCCAGTATCCGTATCATCCTTCTTCTTTCGATAACATCCATACCTCGTTTCTTTCTTTTTTATTTCCTTGCTGTCAACTGATAAATCCAGTATAATAAAACACAGCACCAAAATATACATCTGCTTTATTGAAATAACAGCACATATTTCTCTGTTTTTGGAGATATAGGGAGGAGCCAGTATGGGGAAGCAATCTACCCGTGAGAATAAAACAATTTATCAGATCTGCCGCGAAGAGCAGGGACTGACCCGTGAAAAAGCCAGCGAAAAAATGATCGGTGTATCCGCTTCAAGAATTGAAAAAATAGAATACGAACTGCAGGATCCTACGCCATATGACATCGTCCAAATGGCAGACTGTTACAGGCGGCCGGACCTGTGCAACTATTATTGTTCCCACAAGTGTACCATTGGTGACAGATATGTACCTGAGATTGAGGTTTCCGAGCTCTCCACCATTATCCTGGAAACCATTGCAAGTCTGAATGAGATCAATCCTCTTACCAGCCGACTGATCCAGATTGCCAGAGACGGGAAAGTCACGGACGATGAGATCCATGATTTTGCATATATCAGCCAAAAGCTGGATGAAGTTTCCCTGGCCATTGATTCCCTGAATCTGTGGGTAGACAAAACCGCAGGAGAAAATAACCTTAACATAGAGCTTTTAAACAAAGAAAAAGAAAAGTTAAAATTAAAACAAGAAAAGGGCGGTAATTAAACCACCCTTTTCTATCAATCCGGTTGCCTTGGATCTCTTTGCCCGGATCTTAATTTACTTATGTCAAAATCCTGTATGATTCCGATCAGCTGTCCGGATATGATCACCGTCAGAAGGGAATACCCGATCCTCTTCAGCGGAATATAGCTGATAGACAGCACAAGCACCACAAGGTCGCTGATCAGATACACCCACTGTACCTTAAGGCCCGTTAAATGGGATACTCCCATTGCAAGGGCATCATCTCCGGAAATAGCACCTCCGATCCTTACACATGCCCCGGCTCCAACACCTACGAATATTGCTCCTACGACAGATGCCACCAAAGGCATGTTATAAAGCTGAGGCCATAAGGGCTCAAACTGTTCAAAGATACGGTATGCCACAGAAAAGCTTACTGTGGCTATACCTGAATAGACAAGAAATATACGGCCCAGTATTTTCCATCCTAACGCATAGCAGATCACATTGGCTACAAAATTCGTAACCGAAGGCGATATGCCAAACCAATGCTCCAGCAAAAGGTTCAGGCCGATCACGCCTCCTTCTTGTCACCCCGGAAAGCGAATGGACATGATAAAGACCAAAGGCCAGAAACGTGCTGCTCAACACAGCAATAATGCAATTTTTAATTTTGATATCTTTAAAAAGTTTTTCCCTCAATCCCAATTTTTACTCACCAATCTTTTCTGTTATTTCTCGCTGCCTTATCTTTCTGAGCAGTAAAGTACTCCTCACATGACAGAGTGTGTAAAGACTATTATCCCCTATCATGACCAAATCGTCAAGCAAAAACCGATCATTGATTCTTTTATCCTACCAGCCCAGATCCATCAGCCAGTTATTCAGTCCCCGTTCCTTTTCAGCGGTTATATATTCCGGATGGGTATATTCTCCCTTGATATTGCCATCTACAATATAAAGGATCCTGCTGCATTTGGCGGCAACCTTTGCATCATGTGTAACCATTACAATAGTCGTACCCTCCCGATTCAGCTTTACCAGTTCGTCCATTACCTCATTGGAAGAGGTACGGTTTAAAGCTCCTGTAGGTTCATCTGCAAACAACAGTCTTGGCTGGTTCATCATACTTCTGCAGATACAGGCTCTCTGAAGCTGTCCACCGGATACCTCATTCACATCATTATCAGCGATTTCAATAATACCCAGCTTACGCATCAGCTGTTCTCCTCTTTTTTGCTTCTGGCTTCTGCTTTCATCTGTTTTTTTGCTTTCTGCAGCCGGAAGTATGATATTATCCAGGATAGTCAGATTTTTCATCATATACATCTGTTGAAAAATAAATCCCATTTCATCCAGCCGAAGCTTTGTCAGTTCTTTTTCACTGAGGGTAGTCAGATTCTTTCCTTCAAAAAGCACCTGTCCGCCAGTTGCACGATCCATCCCGGATATTGCATATAGAAGCGTGGATTTCCCGGAACCGGACGGTCCCATGATCGCCACCATATCTCCTTCATTTACCTGAAGATTTACATTTCTAAGTACATTGTTCTGTCGTTTATCTATAACATATGTTTTGCAAAGATTCTTTGCACAAAGTAATGCTGCCATTTTAATTTCCTCCCTTTTTGCTACTCGATGTTCGCTGTGTCGCTGCTTTTGATCTTCCGGATATACAATGCGGTAATGCCGCTTCCCAAAAATGTTATACATAAAATCACTGCCGGATACATAAGAAAAATTTTCCAAGGACTGATCACAAAGGAAACCTTTCCGGCTCCTGTCATGCCAAACAGCGGATTTCCTACCAGGTATGTTACCGGTACGGAACATAATGCAGCCAACAGCACTGCAAATAATGTAACTATTCCAAACCGCATGATGTGCCATCTGATGATCCTGGAGCTGCCAAAGCCAATAGCCTTCAAAATAGCGATCTGGCTTCTTTCATCTGCCAGGAATGACCGTTCCATCAGAACGCATACCAGCAGTATCACGATCAGTGTAATACCAAGCAAAAGATACTGCACAGCCTCCACAGTAGATGCTATACCCATCATATCATCACAATACTCCACTGCATTCATCACATGATCGATTTCAAACAGCTTTTCTACTTTTTCTTTACGAGTTTCAATCTCTTCTGCAGACGGATGATCCTGGAAATTGATCTGATAAGGCATCAAAGTTGAAAGATATCTAAAATCTGTAGGTGCATCCTCATGAAGCCGGATCACCTGTCCAAGCTGATTCATACTCTGGAAATATGCCACCACCACACAATCAACTGTTTCTGTCCCAAAATCAATTGACATGGTATCTCCAAGTTTCGCACCTGTCAGGTTGCTAATAGTAGGGGTGATGGCAATTTCATTTTTATTTCCAGGTGCCTCCCCTTCCGTGTATTCGTACTCTGATGCATTTGTATGGATTCCCTGCTGGCAGGAAAGAGAATAATCTTTATCCTTTACCCGCACTTTATATTTATACAATGCTTCCACGCACATCTTTGCAGGCATTCCATCATCAGCCAGAAGTTGTTCCTGATCAGCCAGATATGTTTCTACCTGTTTTTCCCCATCCTGGGTCATGCTGTTGATCCCAGCCTCCTGATCCTGATAATACAGATCGCTTCGTTTTCCAAAAGTTGTAACAAAAGCATCGCTTCGCAGGGTTGCACTCACATTCACAAACACAAGCACAAACAGGGTACAGATAAAGAAAGCAATGATAATGGTCATGTACCGTTTCGGCGCACTGAATATATCATTCACTGCCAGGAATGTACTGGTACTTCTGCGGCTTTTCCCAAGCCTGAACGGCGATTTCTTTTTATATCGTTCCCCTGTCTCACCGGAACGGATAGCATCAATAGGTGAATACTTTTTCACCAGCTTTGTACACCGAAATGTAAAAAGAAGAATCACGCCTACCACTAGGACTGCACCAATCGCTGACAGCAGAAAATGATTGTCTGCCTCCAGCACCATATTATTACTTACAGACTGTAAAAGCAGCTTTGAAAAAGGAACACTAAACCCAAGCCCTGCCCCGGCTCCTACCACAGACATCATCAGATATTTTATAAGATAAAGGCTGCGGATCCTGAAATTGCGGATACCAATCGCCTTCATAACCCCGATCTCACGAAATTCCTCGGAAATGGTAAATGTAATGGAGAACTTCAGCACAACAAAAGAGATCAGGATCAGGCACACACTTAAGATCAGTATTGTAAATGCTACGACCATGTTCATCACATACGTAGTTTTTATCATGGAATATGCACCAGAAAACATAACTCCTGGTACTTCAGAGATCAGGGACGCCAGATCCGACTCCTGTGCACCATCTGCCAGGTCAATATAGCACACCTGCCCCTGATATTTATCACGTACATTCTCATTTGAAAACAGCTTTTCCATTTCCCTTTCATTAAAAAGAACCGTCTGTTTTGCATCATAGGTGAACCGAAAAGCGCATCCTTGGCTGTGCCGTCCAAAATTACGGAAAAAGATACACTGTCATGTGTAACCGTAATCTTATCACTTGTCTTAAGATGATTTTCTTCCATAAAATCCCCGGTTACATAGGCATGCCCGGGCTGGATTTCTGTGATCTGTTTGTTGTCTTTATCAAAGTATTTCAGCTGACTGTCTTCCAAAACCTGGAAAACTACTGAGTTTTTCGCTTCGATCTTTGTTCCGTCCGCTTTTTTCAGATTGGATTTATCACCCCAGATCACAGGTTCTATGCGGCATTCTTTGATATCATCATTTCCTTGCAGCACATCTTCCAGCGCTGTCTTGCTTTCTTCTCCCATGGAGATCACCACATAATCCCCGATCCCGGCCTTTTTCAGATAATGGTCTGTTCCGTTCATAACAGAGACCACATTACTGAGTCCGCTTGCCACAAACATGGCAGCCAGCAGGATAAAAGAAAGAAGGACAGCATTCATCACTTTTTTTCTTTTTAAATCTTTTTTCAAAATACGAAAAAACATCCTGGATTTTCCTCCCTTTATTTGATGTATCCATCTTACAGGAGAATTTATTAAACAATCCTTAAATGCCTGCTGTTCAGTAATTATTTTTTATCTTCATCATTGCTTTTTACACCGGTCATACCTTTCGCACAACCATAGTTACAGCAAAATCCTGCTTCTGGATTTCCGCATATACTTCCCCATCCATTTTCCGCATCAGCTGCCTGCTGATATAAAGCCCCAGCCCGGAGCCTTTGGCAGAGCCTGCATTGCTGCCTCGATAAAAAGAATCAAACAGATTCACCAGCTCTTCTGCCTTTAGTGTACAGCCGGAATTGATCACATGGATCAGCAGACAATCCTCTTCCTCTCCAAAAGAGATATTAACTCTTTCTCCATCCCCGTATTTCACCGCATTTTCCAGAAGGTTCTGCAATACCTCGATCAGCCGGTCAGGATCTCCCTTTAATAAACAGTCTGTATAGGCCTGAATTCCAAAGCTGACATGCAGCTGTCCCAGTTTGTCCTCATAAAGCATCCGAATCGCTTCTATCACAGTTGAAAGATAAACTTCTCCCGGATTCACTGTCAGATGCAGGAAATCCTCCCTTGAAGCTTCCGTGATCTCACTGATGTAATCTTCGATCTCTTTTACATTTTTCTCAATGCCATGGTATGCTTCCACACGCTTTTCTTCCGTTGTATAAAGCCCTTCCTTCAGCACTCTTATCGTACAGGTTGATGGCAGATAAAGGCGTCTTGATATCATGTGCAAGAGACAGAATCAGGGTCTTTTTCTCCTTTTGCAACTGTAGTTGTTTTTCTTTATTATCCTCAAGAGTATCCCGCAGCATGTCCATTCCCCATAAAAATCTGCCCAAGTATTTGCTTTTCTCTGCAGGAATCGGCATAGACAGATTCCCCTTTGCCAGTTCCTCTGTAAGATGCTCCATTCTGTGAAAAGGCTTTATTATTTTTTCCTTCATATAAACCACTAAAAAAACAGACATGAAAAACAGGATTCCCAGGGCAATATCCATAAGGATCCATGTTCTGTAGTCTGTCCGAGTATAAAAAACCTTGTAAATCGTATCTGTTTTTTCCTGGTAATTTCTGGATCACTAGGTTCAGGATCTGCAATCCATAGGTAATAAAGCAGGTTGGCAATCCCAATGAATACCAGTTCCAGCCCAAGGAATCTTCTTGCAAATTTTTTGTAATCATTCATATCGATACCCCGTCCCCCACACAGTAATAATGTGCTTTGGATCCTTCGGATCCTGCTCAATCTTCTTACGAAGCCATTTAATGTGAACAGTAAGGGTCTGCAGTTCGGATTCGCTGTCACTGCCCCACACACGATTAAACAAGTATTCCTTCTTCAGGGTAGTTCCTTTATTCTCGACCAGAAGCTTTAGTAATTGAAATTCCTTTTCCGTAACATTCACAGGCTTTCCATTCACAGTAAGGGTCTGGGATACGTTATTCAGCTTCAGATGGCCGCACACAAGTTCATCCAACGCATATTTCCGCTTGAAGATTCCATTGATCTTTGCCATCAGTATATCAATATCATAAGGCTTGCTGATGTAGTCATCTGCTCCGATCTGCAAGCCTTTTAATGTGCTTTCTTTATCTGTCCTGGCACTTGCGATGAGAATATGGGCATTGGAAGTCTCCCGATTTTTTGGCACAGACAGAAGTAGCCATCCGCGTCAGCTGGCCACCGGCCGTATATCCAGCACGATCAAATTAGCGCCATACCTTTCAAAAATATCAAGAGCCTTTTCCCCTGTTTCTGCAAGACTTACGGTATAATTCTCTTTTCTGATAAAATCGCATAACAGTGTCCCGATTTCTATGTTGTCTTCTACAATGATAATATCCGGCACCTGTTTCTCCCTCCTGTGGTTCAGTCATGTCCTGTAACTGATATACAGATTATACATCTACCAGTCAAAGTTAAAAAAGCAAAATGTTTGATCATTCCCGATATCACAGCATTATAAAACCCGGCCGAAAACTCAGCGGGGTTATTTCTACACATCCACTATGCCATGCTATTGACAGTGTCAGACGTATAAAGCATCTCCGCGTGATTCTCTGCTCTTCGATCTGGATATCTGCCAAAAGTTTTCTCACACCTGGATCTGCAAATGCAAACACTTCCGTATTGTAAGTAGAAGAAACAAGTTTTTCTGTTCCGATACAATCGGTTGCAAGGAAGCTATCTGCCTTCTTATCCTCTGAAGGTGCCATGCTGTACGTTGCGGTTGGTTGATAATCTTTCCCCGCACAGTCATTGCAATCACAAGAAGGTACTCTTCCAGACAATACCTGCGTAAGCGAATCCAAATGTTTCTGCTCTTTTCCCTGCAAGTCTGTAAACAGATCAACAAGCACCTGATCCTTAGCAAGCTTACTATATCTCTGGTATTTTTCCACGCAGGACTGCTCCTGTGTCTGTAAATCTTTGATCACAGTTGTCTCTTTGTCACTTAATATCATCTTTCTGCCTCTTTCCCACAGGTCTAAAACCTGTGATAAGTTTGTATGATTCATGATGATATTATGTGCCACAGCAATAGTAATTATTCATTTTCTTCGTAATAAAGCAGACAAGCCCGCTTCAAAGATCCTAAGTTTCTCAATCATTAAGGGGCTTGCTAATGTTTTGCTCCACCAGTTCGATTATTTCATATACTTCCCAATCGTATTGATCAAAGAGATATCTGCCGGCAGCCAGGCAACGCTGTCTAACTGATCCTTGGTAAGCCACTTTGCAGCTTCTGCTTCTTTTAGCTCAAGATGGCCTTTGGTTACCTCCGCCCAAAAACAATCCATAGAAAGGTGGAAGCTGGGATAATCATACTCAATCGTATCCACCCATTCACCAATCTTGATTTCTGTATCCAGTTCTTCCATTATTCCTCTCTTGCAAGAGCCTGCTGTGGTGTCTCTCCGGCTTCTACTTTTCCTCCCGGAAATTCCCATCCGCCCTTAAATTCACCATAGCCTCTTGCTGTTGCAAATATTTTATTTTTCTCTTTCATATTGTCGCAGATAATTGCTGCTACTACTTTTATTGTTTTCATCTATTGAATACCTCTAACTATTTATGCCGTAATATTAGACTGCAAGTATCTTAATAAATCCTCTCTCACTGCATGATGCATTTTTATAGTGACTTTAGCGATCGGCTGCATACGTCCACGATTATCTTCTTTCTGTGCATTGAAAGCTTTTACGATATCAAATTGTCCCATGTAATAAAAGCTTGTTTCCGCATCTGATTTTTTCACAAGTAAATGCTTTCTTGCAGCTCCAAGCACATCCTGCATATAAGAACTGTCCAGACCTTTCCCAATCTGTGAGTCCCACTTAAAGATCAGATTGTCCTCAAATGCATCTGCGTAATCCGGTTTTCCATCCACATAATTTTTCTCATCCTGGCTCTCTTCTTTATGATAGGTAATGAAAATAAAAACATCGTCTTTAATTCGTTTCATACCATACATGATAGAAGAAAGATCCTTACCACAGTTCATAAGCAGACTGACATCCCTTCTGGAATACTTTTCATATAACACAAAGGGATTGTCCGCACTCCTTCCCGGAAGATACTTCTCCTGATATCTGGCAATACCAACCTTTATAATATCTTCCACCTGTGTATAGAACTGCCTGTGTGTAAGCCTTTCAGCGTAGCTTTGCACTCTTTGGATCATTCCAGGCCGGGTGCTTTCCAGGATATTGATCTGACTGAATTTCTGATATTCTGCTTCTTTACTCACAAAATGTCCCTGCAGCACCTGAACAGCATCCTTTACCTGTGCTATGCTGATCTCAAATCCAAACTTCTTTTTGTATTCCTCTGCAAAATCCCCAATCCCGATCTGATCTTTGTGAAGAAGCTGACCAAGTATTGCAAGCTCATCCGGACGCACTCCTGAAAGAACCGTTTTGGACAAATACTCCAGTGTTAATTTTTCCTGTTCGCTTAAACAATTCTTGTATTTATCCTTTTCCATGGCCTGCATAAAGGCATCATATGTTTTATATTCTCTGATGATCACCAGCGGATCAATTTCCTGATTCTCATAGAAATCATACAGAAGCGGAATCCGTCCCAGTCGATTTTTCAAAGAAATATAGCTTTCTTTGATCAAGGCTTTCATACCTTTGATCCTGTCGATTGACTTAAAGATCTTGTCCTTGGAAATCTGGTCAAAATGAACGGTCGATGCCCCAGGTATCGTACTGTTCCCGCTAATCACGTACTTGCGGATCACATCCGCATTATAGGAACGATCCCCTGATAATGCCACCGGTATCATGAAATTATTATTATAATTCCCGATAAAATCCAAAACAACAACATATTCTTTCCCTGGTGCTTTTCTCAGTCCTCGTCCCAACTGTTGAATAAATACAATCGGTGACTGTGTAGGTCTAAGCATAATAACCTGATTCACTTCAACAATATCTACGCCTTCATTTAATATGTCTCGGGAGAAAATATAATCCAGCGGCTGCATCTCCTCTGTTGCAGCAGCTTCATCCATGGCCAGTCTTTCAAATGCTGCCTGGCGTATCTCCTCACTGTCATTACCACTTAATGCAACTGTACGGTATCCCAGTGCATTGAACTTTCGTGATAATTCCTCACATTCCTTCACACGGCTGCAAAAAATAAGTCCCTTTACACGATCACCGCTGTAGCCATAATATTCCGACTGTTGGATCACATGTCTTACTCTCTCATCACTGGTAAGCTGATTAAATTCTTCATCTGTCAGCTTCGTACTCTGTAATGTTTTGTCATCCAGTGAAATCACTTCACTGATCCCAAAATAATGAAACGGGCAAAGCAGATCCTCTTCCATAGCCTGCTGCAAACGAATTTCGTGAGCAATCTGATAATGAAAGATCTCATAGATATTTTTACCGTCCTGGTCATCATCCCGTTTGTCCGGAGTTGCTGTCATGCCCAAGAACAGCTTCGGTTTAAAATAATTAATGACCTTGGTGTAGATATTGTTAGAACTATGGTGTGCTTCATCCAAAATAATGCAATCAAAGTCATCCGGCTG
>NZ_JAYFUY010000160.1:0-8898 GCF_059933065.1 Blautia sp. HA3515
ATCATCATCTTCCTCACATAAACAAAACTGTGCCGGAAACTCTCGACATCCAAAATATGGCATATGATAGCATTCGCCTCGTTTTAGTCTTCGCATAATGATATCCTTAAATTTTCCTGCATTATCGGATTCATTTGCTTTATCGGTCATTTCAAAATGAGCTTCTATCACATAGCATACATCACACAAAATCAACGATGCTCTTTGAACAATATCTTCTTTAGTACTTATATAGAGTGGTTTCTCATCTCCGTTATATGCCTGCAAAGCATTACTCTTAGAAACTTTGCTTTTTACTTCATTTCTTCGAACACTTGTAAAACGAATGGGATTTTTCACATAAATCTTATCGATAACCCACCGCATTCCGGGATGCCAATAAATTGCTTCCAGAATTCCTCTTGCCGCAGATGGTGTCATGACATCATAAGAACATCGTTCCACTTTGAGTTCGGGGCGTGAAAACAAGGCATAATCCCCCCATACCTTTACTTTTACACCAACTCCCATCTTATAATACCTCTCCTTCTCTTATAACAAGCCGCTATATAATCTCTTGACTGATCTTGACTGATAATAAAATTGTTTCCACAACTCATTGTTTCTCTTAATCTCACTATACTACACTGCATCATATTAAGCAAGACTTTTTATTATATTGTTAAATTAAATTCTAATGAAATAATATATGCAGTAACAATAAATATAATCAAAAATGCATAAATATAATTGCCAAAGCAAATCAATTCATATATACTTAAATGTGTCTGGGAAATCAGTGGATTGAAATATTAGCATTTTCTTTAAAGCAAACGGGGTGTATGACGAATTCTTCATACACCCCATTTAATATTACATCATCAGCACATCATCCACAGAAAAATCCAATCCCCATTCGCTAGAATACTGTTTTTGCGACACCAATTCATAGAAATCCTGCATATCTTCCGAAATTGGTCGAAGCATTCCGGCATTATACAACTTGCTAAATAAGCTTTCTTCGGCTCTTTCATCTCCATAAATCTGAACACAATATTGCCCAGCTTGCCGCAGCCTTTCTTTTGATGTCCCTTTTATTTTCAATTCTCCCAACGATTCTTCTGCTTTTGGTTCAATGTTAATATAAATCATCTTAGTATTTTCTTCAATCAGCTTGAATTCTTTTGCTACTTTTGAAAAATTAAATCGCATCTGTTTAAATTCACCTATAATGTTTTTCTTATCCAAGCTTGTTCCACGATAATGATAGAGACGTTTAAAATAATCTGCGATTCCTATTAAATCATCTACTTTTTCATAATCCTGCAGAACAGATTCTGCCGTTTCGATTTGAAGTTTTTGATTTGTCACCCTTTTATCATCAATAAAATCAAAAATATAAACTTTACTTTTCGCTAAATCCTTCTTTCCATTTCTATTGCATCTTCCAGCTGCCTGAATCATAGAATCCAAGCCCGCTATCTGTCTGTAAACAGTGTCAAAATCCAAATCCACGCCTGCTTCTACCAGACTTGTTGAGATAACAATACATTTTTCATTTTTATCCAGTCGGTCCCGAATCGTTTTCAATACTCTTTTTCTATGCTTCGGATACATATTTGTAGATAAATGATATATATTTTTGCCTTCTCCTTGCAACTTTTTGTATAATTCCTGTGCAGTTTTTTTCGTATTCACAATGCAGAGTATACTTTGCTCTCCTTGCAATCGCATGATTAGTTCATTGTGAGAAATTTTTCCTATTTTTTCATAAGTAACACGTTTAAAAAAACGGAACTGTTCTTCCATACGAGGGCATAATTCTATCATTTTATCTTTAGATGAGAATAACATTTCAAGAGCCGGCTGGGTTGCAGTACACAAAACTATACTTGAAGCATAATTGTCGACCAACTCCTGCAAAACAGAAACACAAGGTTTTAAATAATCCATTGGAAGCATTTGCGCTTCATCAAATATTACAACACTATTTGCAATATTATGGATTTTCCTGCATTTTGACGATTTATTTCCAAACAAAGATTCAAAAAACTGTACATTTGTTGTCACAACTACCGGTTTATCCCAATTTTCACTTGCCAGCTGTATCGGATAAAACTCTTCTGAATCTTTATATTCTACGTTGCAATGATTTTCCAATACATTTTCTGCGCCAAGGATTTCTCGAAATACCTGAGCATTCTGTTCGATAATACTTGTATAAGGAATCACATAAATAATCCGATCCATCTGATGTTTTAATGCGTGCCTTATTGCAAAGGCAAGAGAAGCAATCGTCTTTCCTCCACCAGTCGGCACTGTCAAACGATAGATTCCCTTGTCTCGTTCTCCCATTTTCATACAATGCGCCAAAATTTCTGTTCTTCGTCCGTTAATACTTTCCAATTCAGTATTACTTAACCAAGGCGTAATATATTGTTCTAATTTTTTATTCAGAACCTGCATTGATTCTCCAGAAATACGACCAGTATTTTCATTTTTCATAAAAGATTCTGTATCTAAAAAATCTGCATCTACTAAACATGAATACAACATCCTTACAAAAACACTTAACGAAAAATCCAAATTTTTTGTTGGATCAAACACAATTGGATCCGTATGAAGCTTTGGAATCTGTATTTCATTTTTATAATTCTCAAAATCACAGATCTTTTTATTGCATCTTCCACATAAACTATTACCAATCGCAGTGTTTCCATAATCAGGAAGTCCAGCATGATGTCCGGCAATACAGTAACTTAAAATAGAATAGTAACCTCCCTTTTCATTGCAGACTTTCGCACCTGCAGTTGAGTGATCCACTCTTTCACTTGTATCATTCTGAATTTTTCTTTGAAATTCTTTGGAATATTTTCCAAGATCATGCAGTATTCCGCAGCAATAACCCCATTCTTTCTTCCCAAACTTTTCTGCAAAAGATCCTGCCAATTCTGCTGTACCATATAGGTTTCTTTACTGTCTGTACTCTTTCACCGTCTTTATGTGCTATATACTCTATATGCTCCATATAAACAACACCTCCAATACAAAAGGGCAGTTAAAATAAAAGTTGAAGTCCCATTGCGATGATCCACATATATGCACAAGTTTTTGGTATCATTAATAATCCAACCTTTGGTTTCGTTTTACTGAATAAAGTTACTGGAAGATAGCAAACAAAAGAAATGATAATAGCTGCAGCCATCCTTGTCATATGATATCCATAGGTATTTCCTGATATTAAATACAGAATAATTATCCCTATACCTGTAACTGCAAAAACTGCATTCCGGATAATAGACAGTTTCATATTTCCTTCATCTGTGCACCAATTATTCTGTGGAAACATACAGATAACAATTCTGATAACTGCCGATATCCAGATTACAGCCTGAATTGCCACCGGCAATGCAATTTCCGGAAATGTTAATTTCCATATATACATTAAAATAATATAAAACACTGTCATTGTAATAGAAGATACCTGCAATCCGATTCCAAGCTGTTTCTTTATTTTATCACTGCTGCCCTGTACTGCCCGGATAATTCTTGGCACCAGATGGAATGCATCCCCACCACAAAGCGTCAAATGTTAATACTCCATAAAGTACAAATAAGGTGTTTCCTTTTGAAAATATAAAAAACAACACTGCTGCAACCAAATCAAAGATCAGATATGCTGCATCAAATATTGCCTCCATAACATCAGGCATCTGTGGTTTGTAATTATTCTCTTTCATTATTAATCCTGCTCCTCTTCTATCAGTTGATTGTAAAACAAATAATTTCTGGTAAAAATAACTCCTGCTAATGGCAAAGCGAATCCCAGTCCAGATTCAAGTCAAGCAATAAATATCTCTGGAAATATACCCACTGTTTGAAATCCGATTCAGGCAATCAGCAGCAATGTTTTCCTCTTTACACAAAATCTAGCTTTCATCCACTCTCTCCTTATATTTCCTCAAATACTCCTCTGCATTATTGCAAATCTTATTGAAAACCTTGATACACATATGCGTTTCTTCTTCTGTCAATCCGCTTAAAACATTTTGTGCAAACTGTTTTTGTGCTTTTATTCCTGCTTCCACAATTAATTCCGCCTTATCCAGCAAAACAATTTCAATATGTTTTTTATTATCTTCACTTTGTATTCTTTCAATAAATCCCTTGTTTTCCAATTTTTTCAACGAAGTTGAAACATGTGATTTGGTTGATTTTCTAATCTTTACTATTTCTGCTGCAGTATTATGCTGCGGATTATTATGCAGGAACATAAGTATATCATATTCCATCTGAGTCAACCCGTACTGGTCACATATCTGGCTGAAAGCAATTCATAATAGCTTGTAATTGTTTTATGCTTATCCCAGAAATACATCTCGCCCTCCTATATCGTTCTTTTTAGAACGATTATAGTGTAACTCTTCAGCTTTGTCAATTCTTTTTGGATAAAAAAAGCAGCTGGTCTATTTTTCATAGACAAACTTGCTTATTATAATCCGTACTTTTTCAAATCTACTTTTCCATTGATAACTTCAATCCCATCTGCTTTCCGGCATGCTTTTTCTGTACGTTTTCGCGGCCAAAAGCGAATGCTCCAGCCAGCTCTCCTTTGGAATTTTACTACACGGTAGCATGGGAATATGCTCCGGGTCCGGATTTCTTACGCAGAGCATTTCCCACAGCTCTTGACATTCTTGGATTTCCTGCCATCTCTGCCACTTTTCCATCGGTTGCCACACAGCCTTTTGGAATTTTTTTAACAGCCTCATAAATCCGTTTTGTCGGGCTGTACGTGACCAAGTCATAGCTTTCAGATATCATCCTTTTAATATCTTTATCTGGTATTGTTCCATCCAGAACAATGGTATTCCAGTGTTCCTTATTCTGGTGGTATCCTGCAGTTACTGCTTCATATGTACTTCGCCAGAAATCACGCCATTCCGGATCTGCTTTTACATTCAGATTAACATATCCATTACGCTCAAAAATCCACAGAAACGCTTTTTTACTTTCCTTTACTCTTACCAGCTGCCAGGTCTGGTCATGGAAAGGCCTTTCCTCATATGTATTCTGAAATGATAATCCAAACTCCAGTGCTTCTTTCCTTTTGATCATAAAGATTCCCCCTGTATATTTCCATAATTAGAAATTTTAATTCTCTGGCTTCCTCATAATACCTGGCAGCTATATATTCTGCGGATTCCGCCCACAATCCATTTTCTGTTTCCTGCAGTGTCTTGTATGTTTCGGACTTATAAAATTTTAGATCTGCTTTCTCAAAGCTGATATGATAATGTTGTTGCAGGAATTTTAACACATCCTTAAAACTCCAATCGAATCTGTCTGTCAATCCAGCTTTTCTGAATTGCCTCACGAACAATATCACCTGGCATACTTTCACCAAGCAGGAAAGGAGACATTGGATTATGCTTTTTCATATTTTCTTTGACCAAAACCGGATTTACATTCGCATAACAGTATTTACACAAGTGTCCGCAAGTATCATAGGCACCTATATCTGTCCCCAAAAGGCATGCGCATTCCCCATTTCTCTGATTTTTCTTTCTCTTTGGAATTTCCAGTCTACTATGGAGAGCTGTCTCAAATGTATGAACAGTCATACATCCGGAGCAGTCTGCACCATATTTGGCAAGCTCTTCTCCTTCTGCACAAGGCTTCAACGCCATTCCATACTTAGACGCTATTTTTACAAATGCTTTTCCTATCATAGCCATGTCTGCTGCCTGTACTGATTTTGCTTCTGGAAAATTGTGTTCCACCTTTTTATAAATATCTATAAAGCTGATCACACATGTCTTTGTGTATCCAGAAAGAAGTTCAGCCATTTTTTCGAATTCAGATATATGCCACTCCACAGAATGTTTTTTATCTATAAAAATCGGATCATATCTCCATCCCACACTGTCTACACCCACAACATCCGACAATTCTTTAAAACTTTCCATCACAGTTTCTTTATCTGGAACATTTGGCTCAATATCTTTTCCATATGGCGTGATTGTTACAAACCAGTATTGACCATATGGCTTTAACCTGTCAAGGAACGGCAGCATTGGAAGAGGGTTCTTCGTGCAGAATGCTATCAGATCTACAACTTCTGGTGAAAGGCTGTATTTCGTCACCTGTTTTGGATTATAGGGATTCCTCACGCATACATATCCTTCTTTTATCCGATTCAAAAACCATTTTGAATAAAATGCAGGTATATCTGTTCTCATTCCTGTTTGTATTATCATTTTATCACACCCTCTTTTGTCGCTATTCACTCCGTTCACAGCCGCCCATTATCACAAGTCTACAGTTTTTTCAGAACCTCTCCAATATCTTCATTCATGCAGACAGACTTTCTTATTATTTCTTCCGGTGCATATGCTTCACCCTGATTCAAGCACACATAAAACGCATGTTGAAATGTGTTTGTCATCTGCCAAAACGGATATTTTATAATACCAGGAGTATTATATCCTACACCAAGTTCAAGGAAAACTATTTTCTGCTTTTTATGTTCCTGTATAAATCTCTCATATCTTTCTGCTGCCTGATGCCATCCTTCATCTTCAACAAATGTCTGATCCGATCTGAGATTCATACTCATCGGCTTGCCACAGTGTGGGCAATATGGAATCAGACCTGTCGGAACCGTAAGCTTTATTTCTCCGTCTTCCGATTTTTGCAGTTCCCCGTCTTTTATCTGAAATCCCTGACTTAGTACCATTTTTTTAATGATTTCTTCATTGTCATAGGTTTCCTTATGGCAAGGCTCACTACATTGAAACAGACCATAATCTCCCTGTGTATAAAATATTCTATTTTTATCAAAGCCGGCTTTTTGGAAACAATGATCCACATTTGTCGTCAGTACAAAATAATCCTTCTCTTTCACCAGATCATACAAGTCCTGATATATCGTTTTTAGTGCATCCATATAACGGTTGATATAAATATACCTGCACCAGTATCCCCAATATTTTTCCAATGTTTTATATGGATAGAAGCCTCCTGCATACATATCAGAAAATCCATATTTCCTTCTGAAATCCGAAAAATATTTTTCAAATCTTTCACCATTATACACAAAACCGGCTGATGTAGAAAGTCCTGCACCAGCCCCTATTATAATAGCATCTGCTTCCCCAATTTTTTCTTTTATCTGTAATATCTTATCCGAGTAACTGCCTGTAGAGTCGTTCATCTTCCTCTTTAAAAACATTAAATATCACCTTTATCTTTGATTTTGTCTTTTCTTTATATTGCTTTACTGTCTGTACTGCAAGCTCAGCAGCTCTTTTATTTGGAAACATAAATACACCAGTTGAGATACAACAAAAAGCAATACTCTTTACTTCATTCTCATCAGCTATCCTAAGACACGATTCATAGCAGGATGTCAGTAAATGCTCATGTTCCTTTGTCAGCTTTCCCTGTACAATCGGACCAACTGTATGAATCACATGGTCACAGGGCAGATTAAATGCTGGGGTGATCTTTGCCTGCCCTGTCGGTTCTTCGTGTCCCTGTTTCATCATCATATCATTACAATAATTCCGAAGCTGAATTCCTGCATAGGTATGAATGCAATTATCAATACAGTTATGACAGGGATGATAGCAGCCTGTCATACCGCTGTTGGCTGCATTTACGATTGCACCCACCTTAAGCCTTGTAATATCACCCTTCCAGATATACAGATCGGGTTGTACCTCCCTGATATCTTCCAATGTGACAATCCCTTTCTTCTCATTTTCTTCTGAAAGGTACACATCCTGAATTTGCAAAAATACAGGATCTATTTCCCCTGGCGTTCTTATATTCATCAGCGATCTAAGCAGCATTTTCTGCCCGCTTGCATCTGATGGGATCTGCATGTTCTCATACTCCGGTCGCTCTTTCAACAATCCTTTAATCAAATATTTTCTTCTGTCATCCTGATTCATTTCCTGATCACCGCTTTCACCGGACAGTTTTCATAACAGTTTCCACAATGCAGACAGTGCTCCTGCCGGATGACAAAAGGTGTTCCCTTCTCAATACATTTCTGTGGACAATGTTTCATACATTTCCCACAGCCGATACAGGATTCCGTTATGTAATATCCTTTTTCTTTTATACTAACATTTCCCAGAATATATGTCTCCCGGAAAATTGGGTTTACGCCAAGATTAAAATACTCCACTTCCGCCTGATCAATACAGAAAATAATACCGATTTCTCTTGTATCCCCTGGATATACATTTGCAAGATACGGCTGTTCTTCAAAAATGATATCCATCCATTTTTTCTGTTCATTCTCTGCTACTGCATAAGCCTTTCCTGACAAACGAATCATTTCTTTAAATTTGGTATAAGCAAGAATCTGAACCCTGCCATCTTCCATTAATTCTTTACAAAAATTTTTACCTCTGGCGGTAAAGAAATAGAGTGCATCCGGCTCATAATGAATCGCACTGATATTCCGTATCTGTGGTGCTCCTTCATTGTCCACTGTTGCAAACGCAAGCACTCCCACCAGTTCCATTTTTTTCAGACATATTGCTAAATCCATCTGTTCTCCACCTATTCCACAATTTTAATTCTTCCCGGTTTTCTTGGTTTACTTTTCGGCTGTTCACCGTCTATATATCCTGAATATAACAAATCCCTGGCATGCATATCCTTCCGGCACTCCCCATTCGTTCATCAGTCTTCTTCCTTCTTCCGAATCAAATGTTTCATAGCCTCTTGAGATAATACATGATGCAATTCCAAGCTCTGTTGCCTGCAGAATCATATTTTCCATCATGCAAAAGGCATCAGCTGTCTTGAAGAGAAAATTATTCTGGCAGAATACACATATAACTGTCGGTGCATGATAAAATCCATTTTTTATGGTTGGATCATCAATTGTGCTTGGTTGTC
>NZ_JAYFUY010000161.1:0-9665 GCF_059933065.1 Blautia sp. HA3515
CACGCCTTTCGGACATGGCAGCAGTAGCGGAAAGACGAAGCTTGTCGATCTCATCATTGATGGCTGAATCCTTGGCAATATACGTATCAGAGGAGGGAACATAAGCTTCCGGCTGATAATAGTCATAATAGGAGACAAAGTATTCCACTGCGTTCTCAGGGAAGAACTCTTTAAACTCGCCGTACAGCTGTGCTGCCAGCGTTTTATTGTGGGCAAGGACAAGGGTAGGCTTATTCAGCTGTGTGATCACATTAGCCATGGTAAAGGTCTTACCTGAGCCTGTAACACCCAGCAGGGTTTCAAACTGGTTACCTTCTTTGAAGCCCTTGACCAGTTCCTCAATGGCCTGCGGCTGATCACCGGTAGGTTTGTATTCGGAATGTAATTTGAAATGATCCATGGAAACACCTCTTTGTCAGAATCTATTTATGGGTGGACGTTACCGTCTGCGCTGTACTCTGTTTCCCGATTATAGCAGAAATACTTTTGAAAGTATAGGGGATGTTACAGTTACTTATTAAGTTCATTCAAAAGCTTTATACCTAATATGGTTGCAGGGATCCGATAGCTGGGAGGAAGGTTGGATAATACCACAACTGCTGTTCCTGTTTCAGGGTTGAAGCCGAGATAGCTGTTGTAATCTCCGGTACCACCGTTATGCCATATTATTTCGTTTTCATTATCAATGATCCATGCCATTCCGACCTCGTCAATACAAATATTCATCGCTTTATTTGAATCGGAAGTTGCATTCACTACTGCAAGGCTTTTATGACACCGGGAAAAATACGGATTGTTTTCAAGTTGC
This sequence comes from Blautia sp. HA3515, assembly GCF_059933065.1. Classification (NCBI taxonomy): domain Bacteria; kingdom Bacillati; phylum Bacillota; class Clostridia; order Lachnospirales; family Lachnospiraceae; genus Blautia; species Blautia sp. HA3515. The sequence goes on from NZ_JAYFUY010000161.1 coordinate 809, forward strand.
ATTTTGGCATATAAAAGCATATCAGATATATCAGATGTGATAGCTCCCGCAGACAAATATGCGTCCTCGTTTTTCCAATCCCAATAGTTTGCCAGATCACCGTTACTTTTGGGAAATCTTTGTGTTTTTCAGGCCAAGCTTGTTTTGGGCGAAATCGTTTACTAACGTGGGATAATTAGTATCGTAAACTGATTCAAGAACAAGCCCTAAAACGGCGTATCCAAAATTGGAATAATTAAAATCGTAGCTGTCTTTATTCATATTCAGTTTACTTACTTTATTGAGAAGCATTTCTCTCGTAATACCGTAAAAATCGTTTTTTACCTGTAAGAAAATTAAATATCATCGGGCTTGCAAAGTAAGGATAACCCTTATGTCCTGAAGTATTTGATGATCAGAGAGTTCTTTCTATTGTTGGGTATTGGTTGCCCTCAGGAAGAGGTGACATAGCTGTTTATTGTATTGTCAAGATTGATCTTTTCCTGGGTAATTGCCTGGTTGATCAAGGCGGCGGTAAAGGTCTTTGTCAAAGAGCCGATTTCGTATGTATGCAGATCGGCAGGTAATTCCTCGCCATTTTTGCCATATACCGTGTAAGACATTTCTCCGTCTTCAATGACACCTACAGATATTACTGCGTCAGGATTATTTTGGGTTGTATATGCAAGAGCCTCCTTAAAGGTAAGATCCGGAAGTTTACTCAGCTGATGGCCTGCATCGATTGCCAACCCACCAACCGCCAAAGAAACACAGAGAATGATGGACACAATTATAATAAGTGTCTTTTTCTTGGAGTACGTTCTGTCAAAAATAAAATACCTTCCTGTGCTTTTTTTGTATTGGATGTATTTTTCTCCAAAAGAATGGGTCAGATACCTTTCCTCTTGTAATATTTGCAAATGGAGCATTATAACGGCGTAAAGCACAAAAATCAGATGCAGATAATTGAAAAATGCGATAAGCATACCAAGATACATCAGATCAAAAGCCAGGAAAGCGGGATTCCTACTGATACGGTATATGCCTGTTGTTACAAGCTGGGTTTCATCCTTTGAGGGGATGCCGGCCCTCCAGCTGTCCCCCATTGTTGCCATAGCAATTATAAAGATGAGAACACCAAGAGATGCAATGCCTATCCCTATCCAAACAGGTGAGGATCTCCATATGCGGAAATTCCATATAATACTGATTATTTCTACTGCAACTACAGAGTAGGTTGCGATCTTCATCAGTATTTCAATCACAAGTAACTTTCGGGGTTTGCTGCCTTTACCAAGCTGGTCTGTTTTTATACCATTTCGGTGTTGCAAAATCATTTTGGTAAAGTAGGCGATATAGAATACCCCAAGGATAAAAAGAGCCACTATCTGTGTCTGTTTCATATTTATACCTTTCTTGTATTAGATGAGTAATCATTCTTTTGAATGCAACTTTTTACATCCAAATTATACTATATCCCTGTGTGGAAATAAAGAGTAAAGATTGTTTAAGGATTCTGCGTAATTTATATATGTGAAAAATAGGTTTAGAAAAAAGAGTTTTGATTATCAGAAAAAACAAATCAGAGTGAAAGAAATTCAAAAGAGACTGCGTTTACCGAAAGGAAAACCACAGATAAAATAGATAATAAAACCTATGTAAGGAGGGATGAATCTTTTGAGATTTATGGAATTAAGCTATCCGGTGGAGGAAAATGGCCCAAAGTGGCCTTCTAATCCGGAGGAAAAGGTAGTGTATGAGCAGGAAATACAAAAGGGAGCACCCTGTAATGCTTCTTCCGTTTTCCATCATATGCACAATGGCACCCATGTGGATGCACCCCGTCATTTTAATCCCTTAGGGATGACCATTGACCAGATCCCGGCAGAAGACTTTTATTATACTGCACCTCTTGTGTTGGAACTTCCAAAGGGGAAAGGGGAAAAGATACGGCTGTCGGATCTGATGAACCTGGGAAGAGGAGATCAAAAATTGCGACATCCTGTTCTTTTATACAGGTTACAGTGAACTGAGGGAACGCTCTTCAAAAGAATTTACAGATGATTTTCCTTGCTTTTCTATAGAAGCAGCAGAGTATCTAAGATGTAATTTCACAGGGCTTAAAGCAGTTGCCTTAGATTTCTTAAGCGTTGATAGTTCCGTAACAGGGGAAGTCGATGGGTTTCCGATACATCATGCATTTCTGGATACAGGGATAGGAAAACCATACCGTACACTTCTGATCTATGAGGATGTAAATGTGAAAAAATTCAGAGAATTGAAATGTATTGATGAGATTCAATGGATTTCAGCATTTCCTGTCCGATTTAAGGGATTGGAAGCATCTCCGGTATCAATGGTTGCTTGTATAAAATGAACATCTGTAAAAAAACATATAAAAGAAAGGACAAAAAACATGAATAAATTAAAAGGTGTTATTCCTCCAATGATCACTCCATTTGACGAGCAGGGAAACCTGGATGAAAAAAATCTTCAGAAGCTTGTAGAATATCTGTCCCCAAGAGTGAATGGGCTGTTTATCTGCGGCTCTTATGGATGTGGCCCACTTATGTCTCTGGAAGAGCGGAAAAAAGTAGCAGAGATCGTGAAAAAATATGCTCTTCCGGATACAAAGATTGTGGTACATACAGGGACAACTACAACTAGGGATACCATTGAATTGACAAAGCATGCAGCATATATTGGCTGCGATGCAGCATCTGCGGTAGGTCCTTATTATTTTAAATATGCAGATGATTCCCTGAAAAAATATTACAGCGATATTCTGAAGGAAACAAAAGACCAGATCCCATTTTATGCGTTATCATAATCCTCAGTTTCAGGGATATGAAACAAGCCTTTCTGTTATGAAAGCTTTAAAGGAAGAGGGGCTTGCAGGAATCAAGGATGCAACCTTTAATATTATGCAGTATGCAGTGTATGCACGGGAACTATTAGATGAAGAGTTTGATGTTGCACTTGGAACAGAGGCAATCTGGGTATCTGCACATGCCCTGGGATGTGAGGCATATATTCCAGGTATCGGTAATGTGTTCCCAGAACTTTGTACACAGATGTGGAGCCATTCTATGAAAGGTGAGAGTCAGGAAGCACTTCAAGCTTCAGTTTCTGATCAACAAGCTGCGTGATGTGATGTGATCTGGCCAGATCTACACAGCTTGCTATTTATGCAATTGCAGATATCAGAGGCATTGTTTCGGCATACCCAAGAGCTCCATTTATTCCTGCTTCCAAGGTGGAAAAAGATGCGATTCGAGAATCTCTTGCAAAATTGGAGGTATTGTAATGGCGTATTACATTTCTGTAGATTGTGGAACTACCAATTCAAGAGCATACGTGATCGATCAGACAGGTAAGGTATTTGGAAAAGCAAGGAAAAAGGTGGGAGTTCGCGATACAGCAGTCACCGGCAGCAGGGATGTGCTGCTGTCCGGTGTAAAAGAAATCATCAGGCAGGCTGTCCTGGACGCAGGATTAACAGAAAAGGATATTCAGGGGATTTTTTCATCAGGAATGATCACCTCTGAAATCGGATTGTGTGAACTGGAGCATCTGGAAGCTCCTTGTGATGTGGATAAGCTGGCTCAAAATGTGGCTCCCATAAAAGAATTGAAGCTGACACAGCTGGATATACCGGTGTATTTTGTGAGGGAGAATCAAAAATCCTATGAAAAAGAATTGCCAATGAAGATCCGTTTGTATTGGTTGGTTCTGCAGATTTTATGAGGGGCGAGGAAACCCAGATGGTGGGACTGATGGCGGAGTATCCTGGGAAGCGCCCTGCAATGGCTGTAGTTCTGTCTTCCCATACAAAGTTTATTCCCATAGATAAAGACGGACAGATAAGGGGAAGCCTGACTACGATCAGTGGACAGGCTTATGAAGCGATTCTGGCAAAAACCTTTGTGGGAAAATCTGTGGAAAAACGGGACAGTAAAGAAGAGTGTCCAAAAGATTATTTTGATGAAAATGTGATCCGACAGGCAGTGTACTGGAACCAGAAGGTGGGAATACTGCGCACGTTAATGTATCCCAGGTTTCTGGAGGTATTGTTGGATACAAAATGGTATGAAAGAGATTTGTTTTTTCAGGCATTGCTTGCTGCAGAAGATATGAAAGCACTGGGACAGCTGGAAAGTATCAGCAATGAAGCACCAACGGAGTTTGTGCTGATCGGTCAGGAGGAAAGATGCAGGCTGTATGGATTTGTTCTGAAACAGATTTTTGAAAAGGCCAGAATCACAACCATCGCAGATGAGGCACAGGTAGATTCCTTAAGTATTCAGGGAATATTGAAAATTATGGAAAGGGCAGGAGTCATTTAATGGACAGTTATAAAATCGTGATAACAGATTATTATTACGAAAATCAGGAAGAAGAAAGAAAAGCTTATGCAAAGCTGGGAGAAAATGTGGAGATCCTGGATCTGACAAAAGTCAGAAAAGGGGGACTGTTTGAACCGGAAGAAATCATACCCTTTGTTGAAAAGATTGTGATGCACTGGTGGTACAGTTCTCAAAAATCACAAAAGAGGTGATACAGGCAATGGATCACTGTAAGGTGATTGCACGTTATGCTATTGGAGTGGATAACATTGACCTGGAGGCAGCAAAAGAAAAAGGAATTTATGTATCTAATGTGCCGGATTACTGTATTGATGAAGTGGCAGATACAGCCATTGCTCACATTTTGAATGGGATGCGGGGGATCACAAAGGCAAGAGACTTTCTTCTGAGGGGAAGCTTCCAGATGTCAGATATGGGTACACTTCCCAGAATCAAGGATTCTGTGCTGGGACTTTTAGGGTTTGGTAATATTGCCAGAAATGTTGCAGATAAAATGAGACCATTTTTTAGGGAAATTCTGGTATATGATCCATTTTTTGGACAACAGGAAAAATATCCATATATACGATTTACCGGACTTAAAGAAGTCTTAGAGATGTCAGATGCCATATCCTTACATATTCCGTTAAATCCGTCCACAAGACATATGATCGGGGAGGGGGAATTGAGAAGGATGAAACCTTGTGCAGTGCTTGTAAATACAGCAAGAGGAGGTCTGATCGATGAGAAGGCATTGCTGAAAATCCTGGATGAAGGATATTTAGGGTATTGCGGTCTTGATGTGGCGGATACAGAGGATTTCCTTACATCACCACTTCTTCACCATGAGAAAATCGCATTAACACCTCATATTGCCTGGAATTCTGTGGCGGCAGTAAGGGAACTTCAGAGAAAGGTAGGAGAAAATGTGGTCAGTGCCCTGACGGAAGGAAAGCCGATTTACTATATATAACAGCACATAAAAAGAACTGTTGCAGACGCAGCAGTTCTTTTTATGTGCGTGTGATTCTATTTCATCTCTTCCAGCATTTCTTTGGAGGAAGTAATGGTACCGAACTTTGGAAGGATGTTCTTAATCTCAAACTCATGCATTTCCTCTGTGAAGGATTCGCAGCAATCTTCCAGAACAAAAATATTATATCCAAGTTCTGAACCGTATCTGGCAGTGCTATCTACTACAAAGTTGGTAGCAAAGCCTGCCAGGTACAGATTACGGATGTCTTTTGCACGAAGGATCTGATCAAGATTGGTATAGGAGAAAGCGCTTGTATTCACATTAATGATAACAAGATCCTGATCCGTTGGTTTTACTACATCCGGATTTTCTACACCCCAGGTTCCGGTCAGGAAGGAGTGAGTATCTCTGGAACTGGTACAGATAGGAAGATTATTTGGGCCAAGTTCAGGATAACCCTCTTTAAATTCGTTATTAATATAAATAACCTGTATTCCTGCATCCCGGCACGCCTGTGCCAGGGATGCGATCGTATCCAGGGTGTGGTTCTTTTCAACCTGGGCATATACGCCAGCATGACGGTAAAGTCCGTCCGGATGTACAATGTCATTCTGACAATGCATAATGATCAAAGCTGCTTTTTTTGTATTCATAAAATAGTCCTTTCTGATGTGAAATAATTATAAGGATTATCGCTGTACACGGCCGCTTCCGTCGCCATTCATCAGCTTCTGGGCATCCTCTGCGCTGATCCGGTTAAAATCACCAAGGATAGAATGCTTCAGACAGCTGGCTGCAACTGCAAATTCCAGTGCTTCCTGATGGGAATGGTAATTGTTCAGGCCATAGATCAGTCCGGCTGAGAAAGAGTCACCGCCGCCAACACGGTCTACAATATCATTGATCTGATAGCGGCGGGACAAGAGGAAGCTGTTCCGGTCGTTCAGGCAGGCTGCCCATCCATTGGTATCTGCGCTGAAGCTTTCACGAAGAGTGATAGCGATCATTTTCATATTCGGGTACATTTCAAGCACTTTGTTGGAAAGTGCTTCGTATTTGCTGTGGTCAAGCTTTCCGCTTTCCACATCTACATCACAGGTAATCCCAAGAGATTTCTGTACATCCTCTTCATTGGCAATGGCAACATCTACGTATTTTGCAATTTCCCTCATCACTTCCTGGGCCTGTACTCCATATTTCCAGAGATTTTTACGATAATTCAGGTCACAGGAAACTGTAAGGCCCATTGCTTTTGCGGCTTTTACGCTTTCAATGGAAAGCTCCATGGCTGTCTCAGAGATGGCAGGGGTGATTCCTGTAATATGGAACCAGTCTGCATCCTTGAAAACTTCTTTGAAATTAATATCAGAAGGCTTGGCAAGGGCAATGGCAGAGTATTCACGGTCATAGATCACCTTGCTTGGAAGCTGGTTTGCACCGGCTTCCAGGAAATAAGCACCCATACGGCCTTCACCGCGCTGGATCTTTTTAACGCCTACATTCAGTCCACGAAGTTCACGGATACAGGCATCTCCCAGGGGATTCTTGGGAAGAACGGTTATAAAGTCTACGTCTTCCCCAAAGTTGGCAAGAGAAACAGCTACGTTGGCTTCTCCGCCTCCAAAAGTAGCTTCCAGCACATTGGACTGGAAGAGACGCTCACAGCCCGGGGTTTTCAGGCGGAGCATGATTTCACCAAAAGTTATATATTTCAAAATAAACACCTCAATTCATGTAAAGTCATTATGGATGATCAATATGCGTATCAGATGGCACCGATTTCTGCATAAGCCTGCTGGAGAGAAGAACCATTGGTAAGACGGCTGCGTACTTCATTTTCTTTTTCAATGCTTTCCAGTGCACGGTCGATCACTTCGTCAACCACATCCTTTGGAATGACAACCACACCGTCAATATCTCCGAAAATATAGTCACCTGGGTTAATGGTAACACCGTCTAAGGTAACAGGGATCTGGCACTCATTGATTTCGCAGCGGCCTTTGGAGGTCTTTGGATTTTTTCCACGGAAGAATACGGGAAGTTCATTTCTTTCAGGGCTTTCATATCTCTGGCATACCCATCCAGAAGAACGCCTGCGCCTTTACGGCCTTTTACAGCTGTTGCAAACAGTTCCCCAAAAACTGCACAGCAGTAATTTCCTCTTGTAACCAGTACGTAAATCTCATCTTCACCAAGCTGATCAACTACTTTGCACTGAGCAGTAAGGGGATCTTCTGGCATGGAATATACTTCTGTTCCAATACTTGTAAAAGCAGGGCCGAAGATTACAGTTTCATCATTTAATCCCGTGATCGCATTGCTGAGGGCCTGATTTCTGTACCCCATTTGGTCAAGTACATCGCATAAGATTCCAGCATAAAGAACGTCTTTTAATTTATGAATATCATGTTTCATTTTTTCATTCCTCCTGTTGTTTTAGAAAAAGTCATCATAGGATAAACCTACGTATTCACCGATCATTTTTAACTCGCTGACTGTTTTTTCATTTACCGGAATACCGGAGATGGTTTTTTCTTTCAAAGATTCCATTTCTTTTTCACCGTGTGTATAAATACGGTCATGGCCTTCTGCTTTAGGACTTTCCCGTAATTCACGAAGCAGAGTGGACATTCTGTCTTTGATTTCTTTTTTGTCCCCGAAAATACCGTAGTCAATAGCCATAAAATGAAAAGATGTATCACCCATTCCACCATTTTCTACGTGAGGAGAAGTATGGCCGCCAGAGAAGATGCCTGTAAAAAGTTCTGCAATAATGCCAAGGCCATAGCCTTTATGGGAACCTGTATCCGTGGAAAAACCACCGATTGGGAAGATTCCGCCATAGTTTTTGGCTTTGATATTGTCAAGAACATGTTGTCCATCCTGGCAGCTGTGACCATATTCATCTGCAGCCCAGCCCTCTTTTAATGGTTCACCCCGTTTGTTGTAAATCTCGATTTTACCTCTGGGAACAACTGTTGTTGCAACATCGAACCAGAAATCATATGGATCTGCAGGCATGCAAAGTGCCAGAGGGCTTGTACCGAGCATAGGCTGCTTACCGAAAGTAGGAATAGCAATTGCTTCTGTGTTAGTAGCTGAAAATCCGAGAAGATCTTCATTTGCTGCCAGCTTTGGATAATAGCCTGCAATTCCGTAGTGGTTGCAGTTTCTTACAGTGACCGATCCAAAGCCATGCTCTTTCGCTTTACTGATTGCCAGTTCCATGGAGGTTCTGGCGGTTACCTGCCCCATTGTATGGTTTCCGTCAATCACTGCAGAAACAGGAGTTTCAAAAACAGTTACTGGCTTTGCTTTAGGATCTACCAGACCTTTTACAATAGAATTGTGATAACGAGATGATACCGCTGGATCCCGTGGGATTCGATTCCATACAGATCAGCAGTAAGGACTACATCTGTAATTCCACAGGCTTTCTTCAGGAGTAAAGCCATGTTTCTGAAATATGGTTTCGCAGTAAGTGCGCGCTTTTTCAATTGGTAAGTTTGTATAAGACATGAGAATACCTCCTGTAATGTACAGACCTGATAAATAC
>NZ_JAYFUY010000162.1:0-9214 GCF_059933065.1 Blautia sp. HA3515
TCTACAGTAATAGTGATTCCTTCCTGCTCAGCAATATAAGCACCACTATCTTCATATCCTGTTTTCAAGCTCTGCCAGAATTCGTTCTGGAGCTGTTTTACTAAACCACCAATTGTAATACCATCTTCAATTTCAGGCATTGCACCGAATTCGTCTCTCATATCGGTCCAATCAATACCGCTTTCGTCCTTATCCGGATCAAATTCGTTGCTCGATGTTTCAGTTTCTGTTTCTTCTGCCATTACCGGCATTGCACATGTGCTAATTGCCATTGCACATGCTAACCCCATTGCTAAAAGTTTACGTTTTGCCATACCTTTTTCTCTCCTTTTTTGTTTTTTATTATTAAGCAAGCATATTGATAAGGAATTGATGAGCTGCAACTCCATCATTCTTGCTTATAATTTCTTCAAATTTTTCCATTCCTACTCGATCTATTAATGCATCGATCTTTTTAAAAGTTTCAACGTTTGCATTAATCTCTGCTTCAGCATCTTCTCTAACTGGGAATGCGTCAAAAAATACTACCCCATCATAATTGTATTTTTTGAGATAATATACAAATTCAATACACTGGCTAAGATTTACTGAGCCAAAAATTAATCCGCTGTCCATTGAACAATATCCATCATTCATATGTAATCCAAACAACCGATTTTCTTTTGCCGCTAATGTAAGGGCATATGCTGGATTGTCATGTTTCATTAACATATGACAAAAATCAAGCGTAAGTCCCATATTAGGACGATCAATCTCTTTTTCTGCCAGTAATACCATGCCGACACTGTCTAACATAGCATAATTTCGCGGCTCAAAAGGTTTATATTCTATGCTGATTTTTAAATCGCTTCCATAATCTGCAATTTCTCGGAAAGCGTCAATCATTTGATTCCATGCTTTTTCATAGTTTAACTGGAATGGATAATCATATCCATCATATGCCTGCCAGATTGTTACTACACTTCCTCCAATGGCACGGCATGCATCAATTGCACCCTTGCAAAGATCTATTGCTTCTCGTCTGACTTTTTCATCAGTATTTGTAAATTCTCCATTTACAAATGGTGCCTTAAATCTTGTTGCAACTCCATTTACTTTCATATTGCCAATAGCTTTTTTTAATTCAGCAATATCAATATTGGCAAAATGTTCAGGGTAATTGAACTCTAAATGAGTTATATTTCCCATTGATTTATATTTTTCAATGGTTCCAAGTAAATCATACTTACCTTGAAAAATATAAGAATTCATTCGTCCTGCAAATTTCACGCTCTTCTCTCCTTTATATTATTTTAAATTTCATTCATTTTTTTTCATTTTTTTTCATTAATTTCAATATTATTTAAGCATATTGCACTGTATTTGTCAATAAGGAATTTAATAATCGTCATTTCATACAATTTACACATTCTTTTTTGTCAATATTTTTCAAAAAGATTCCATTTTTTATCAAAAATTGTAAAACAATACTAACTTTTTCTTGTTTTGAGATATCATATAATCGTGTTAATTTTGTTACGTTTTATGCTTATTTTTGTAGCTTATATTGATTGCATATTGTTGTATGAAGAACTCTCAAGTGATTTTGGAGGAAATGATCTGTGTTTTTCAGGAGAACGCATATACGTGCTCTCCCGTTCGTCATTTCAAGCTCTTGGCCCACGCATTAAGCACGGCCATTGTCTCGGGATTGGTCACTATCTTTGCAAGCACTGCTGGATCAATATCCCCAGCTTGCGACAAATTGTCGCTTGCTGCTTCGGCTGTTTTTTTCTTTCCAGGTTCCAATTCCCGTCCACTGTAAAACGCTTCCTCCAGAGGTTCCGCTTTATGCTTCCGGTCCTCGTCTATGATATTCGAGTAGACATCCGTAACCATGTTGATCTGAGAGTGGCCGGAGTCGCCCTGCACGGCTTTGATATCGCCGCCGTTAAGTTTCAGCTTATATATAACGCTAGTATGGCGCAGACTGTGAAAGACGACCTTCGGAAGGTCATATTCCTCGATCAGTTTATTCAGGTCATGACGGATCACGGAGTCCGACATCGGAAGACCTGCGGAGGTTGCCATGACGATCTGGTAATCCATGTACTCCATTCCCAGAGCTTTTTTTAATTCATCCTGATCTTTCTTCCATTCCACCAGCATTTCTGCAACCGTCTTTGGAAGGAAAACCTTACGGACACTTTCTTCGGTCTTTGGAGTTTTCAAAACCCGGACGTTCTTATTGATCTTCTGGTTCTGTGGAAAGGTAAGAATGACATCCTTCTGATCCAAATCCTTCAATGCTTTAACATCTACCCGCTCAGTTTCCTTATTCACATAAATATAAGCACGGCCTTCCGCAATTGCTTCCAGGCTGATATCCACGCAGTCCCAGGTAAGAGCGAGCAGCTCGCCGATCCTGAGGGAACCGGCAAAAGCCAGATTGATCGCCAGCTTCAGTTTCGGATCTTTACAGGAATCTGTTGCTCTGATCAGATCCTCTGCCGTCCAGATTTCCCTCTTCTTTGCTTTGTACTTTGGAACGGTTGCCGTCACGGCAGGATTCTTTGGCATCAGCTCCCATTTGACTGCCTGCTTAAAACAGCTGCGGAGGATTTTGTGAACATCCCGGATAATACTTGGCGAAATCATTTCCTGCTCCTGTCCCTTGGAAGGAGTCCGGACCACGGGACTTTTCTGCAGCGTCCGATAATACTGCTCGATAAAGCGCGTATTAATATTCTGGAGTTTGGTTTTTCCGATATACGGCAGAATATAATGCTCGATCATCGAAAGATTTTTGCTGTAGGTGGAGAGAGACCAACGGTCCTTGCTTTCAATTACCCATTCAGCACATTTTTCACCTACGCCTACGGCATCCAGTTCAACATATGAAGCAATATTATTGCCTTCCCCGTCTTTTAATTTCAATATTTCACCAATAACCGGAATTTCTGCACTGTTAAGCTTATCCACAACCGCAGTAGCACTTCTTTCATCAACTACAAAGAGGAATGCTCCATCAATCCCCTGATTGATTGCAGTGTCAACCTGAGATAACTGTGTATTAATATCACGATTAGCATCTCCATTGAGTAGTTCAAAATTATTTTCTTCTCCTAATTTTCTAAGAGCCTCATCAATATGCTGGATCCTTTGCCTGCATTCATAATCTTAAAACACTGTTCTTTATGCAGCCATGGCGGAGAAGACACATAAAAAATGTCTATATCGTCCCTCTTTAATACTTCCTCAATGTCCGTGTAGGCTGTAGCCTCTGTCAATTCATTATTTTTTATAAAGTTGTTGGCTTTTTCAAGATTGGATGAACAGATTGCCACAATCTCATATGTATCTGCCCGCTTCATTTCTTTAATCACTCGATTGGCAATTTTTCCAAGACTCCACATAGCCCATCTTACTTTTCTCTGACTCATAGCACTCTCCTTTTCAAAATAGCTAGAACATGAACAAATCATCATAATAATCGTTCAGTACCTGCTTAGTTGCGGTGCAAAATGCCTCGCAGAATAGTTACACACGATCTATTTTTTTATATCTTGATTATGTCAGCACAAAACAATTAAAGGAAGAAAACAACAATAGATGTCAACTTCTCCAAATTGATAGATAAATAACAGAAACAAAAAACGGTTGCCCCGATCCCGCAAATCCTGTTTGCGAAATCAGACAACCGTTTTCAGTTTCAAACCTTCTGTCTAATCTGTTTAGTTTTTTAATTTGTTTCTTATTTTCCCGGAATCCCTCTGAATACATTGGTGTCAAAATCCATTGCTGCTTCGTTCTCCCTGCATGTATCCAGTATAACGTTATCAGAAGACGCTGCATCTACGCGCACAGCATCCACAGAAAGTCTTACCAGTTCATTCATGCTGAGCAAAGCCCCCACCTGTGCATCGAAGCAGGAAGAATCCCCTTCTTTTTCTTTTTTGTCTGCTTGTGTAGTCGCCACAATATGATTGCAGGCAACGTAATTTTCTGTTCCGGAAACCAGGTGGATCACCACAGGCTTTATCCCTGCCGGTTTTAAATATTGCATTTCTATGGTTTCTGAAATATGATTACTGATCACAGAGTTGCAGCTTCCCTCGATATGAATAAGGCCATAATCATCATTCAGCCCATTATCATATCCCTGCATAGGCGGCCACGGCTCATGATCTCTCAGAAAATGATTAGAGGATACCAGATTTTCCCTGCAATCTTCAAAAATCAGCATACCCGGATAAAAAGAGTGAAACCTGTTGGCTGTTACAGAGGATCTAAGCACACCTCTAAAATGAACAATGCTTCTGCCCCTGGGGAAAATATTGTTGGAAGCAACCAGTAAGCCTCCGAAATTCTCCGCATAAATTGAATGGCCTCTGTATCCTGCACCCATAAGATTGTCTGTGATCTTAGATGCCTGTCCTGCACCCCGCAGTTCCACACAATTTCCACATTCTGCGATAAAATTATCATGTACAGACAGTGCATCTGAATTATAAAGAGTCACGCCATGCTCCAGATATATGATCCCCATACCTGTAATTCTAAATGAATCCTGTGCACTGGCAACATAAATCCCGGTCTTTCCATTTACATATGTATTCTCAGGATCTCCATTCCCATCATCTACAAAATGAAGCCCATCTATGCAGAAATTTTCAAATTCCACAGAACTGATCCTTGGATCTCCTTCACGCTCTACCAAAAATGCTGCCCCTGATCTTTCATCGTTTTTCTCAGGCTTCAGATCCACCAAGATCCTGCTGCCTCCAGGCCAAATATCATGAAGATCTTTCCACTGTTCCTGTGGTACATTATACCGGATACTGGAAGACACAAATCCATGTCCGGAGCCTTGGATCTTCAGATAACTGATATCAATCTTTACCTGGGTTTTCAGGTGATAATCCCCGGAAGGAATATAAATAACCGCACCTGGTTTTCCCTCATCATTCACATCCGTTTCCTGTTGTCTGCTTTTAATATCTGCAAGGATGCTGTTGATCACTTCTCCAATATCTGTATACGGATTACCAACATGCCAGTCTGTCACATCATAGTAATTTTTACCAGCCATTTTTATCCCTCCGGTCACTCTTTCCTGAAACAGTCTTTTAATTTATATGATTCATAATTTCTGATCACTGCTTTTCCGCCATGAGCTGAAATACTCAGCTGATTCTGCTGATCACCTGCAAAAATATTATTGGAATGATTGTTCCGATACTGATCTGTAAATATTTCCAGAGAACTCTGATCAGAGAAAACATGAACATCCAGTTCGCTTTTATCATTAACCAGCAGCACACTTCTGGATACACCTGTGCTCCATCCATCAGAATTCTGCCTGTTCACGGACAGTTCTCCATTTTTCAGATCAAAAATACAGCAGGTTTCTTTTCCGTCACCGCATCTGAACTTCATTTCTATGCTATCCGCATCTGTTTCCTTAAGGTCAAACACAAATTTCATCTCAAAGCTGACCCCATCTCCTGCTTTTAACTGCTGCGGCCCTTCTGTTATCAGCATTTCTTCCTTACAGTACCCGTCTTCACGGATATTTTTCATTTCCTCTATGGGAACAAACTGCAATGTACCATCATTACCAAGCTTTACTTCCCGGATCAGATTAAAGAAGCCACACCATCCCTCCTGATAGGTAGGACCCCAATCCTTAAAAAGCGGCATCCATTCCCATTCATTTGCCCAGGAAATGACCAGTCGTCTTCCATCTGGTGTTACAATGGACTGTGGTGCATAATAGTCAAACCCCCAATCCATTTCCCCGCTTACATGAGGATCAAACCTGCCGGTTTCATAATCAAAATCTCCTACCAGATATACAGATGTATGATCTCCTGATCCCATCGGTGAAAATGTGAGAACATACTTGTCTCCTAATGGATAGAAATCCGGACATTCCCACATAAATCCCCATTCTCCACGGCTTTCTGACAATACATTTAAGTAATTCCAATGATAAAGATCTTCGGATTCAAAAATCAGAGCCAGCCCTCTGTGATTGCGGCTTCCTCCGATCACCATATAATATTTTTCTTCATGCTTCCATACCTTTGGATCCCGAAATGAGTCCGGCTCAATTCCCTCCGGAACAGTGATCAGTGGATTTCCCGTATATTTTTCAAAATGAATACCATCCTCACTTATGGCAAGACACTGGGTCTGCACATTTCCATGTCCATGATTAGCTGTTCCTGTATAAAACAGATACATTTTCCCATCATATTCAATGGCACTTCCGGAAAAGCATCCACCCTTTTGAAAATCATCATATTCCTCACTTGGCGCCAGTGCCAGAGGGAGGTATTCCCAGTGCAGAAGATCCTTGCTGACAGCATGTCCCCAGTGCATACTATCCCAGAAACCGCTATATGGATTTGTCTGATAAAAAACGTGATACTGCCCTTTGAAATAAATCAGTCCATTTGGATCATTCATCCATCCACACTGAGGCATTAAATGGTAATGCTGACGCATTTTCCCATTTTCCACATACTTCTTTTTATCATCTATTTCTTTTTGTGCTTTTGCAATTTTTTCGTTCATTAATAATTTAGTCACTATTTTCTCCATGTTGTTACCCTTTGACAGCTCCGGCAGTCATTCCCTGAACAATGTATCTTTGTGCAAACATGGACAAAATCATTACCGGAAAACTGAACAGGAAAGCACCGGCACACATTGGGCCAAGATCCTGATTATATGCAGACAGGAAACCTGCAAGTCCTACGGTAAATGTTTTGGCATTCATGCTTGTCAGAAGCAATGAAAGCAGGAAATCATTCCATGCCAGAAACAATGTAAATATAAATGCAGTTGCAAGTCCAGGCATACAGATCGGCAAAATGATCTTTCGAAAAGTCTGAAGACTGGATGCACCATCCACGTATGCCGCTTCATCCAGAGTTGATGGTATTCCTTCGTAAAAGCTAAGCATGGTCCACATAACAAAAGGCATGTTGACAGCTGCATAGACAATGATCAGTGCAATCTTGGTATCATAAAGTCCCAGGTTACAGATGATTTCATAAATTGGAACTGCAATACTGGAAGTTGGAATCATTTTCAGACACAGAATCAAAACTACCAGCCATACAGACAGCTTTGCTCCTGATCTTTGAATGGCATATGCAGCCAAAGATCCCAAAATTACTGCGATCAGTGTACTGCCTACAGCTGCAGTCAGACTGTTGATCAAATATTTTGCTGCATCCATTCTGGAAAAAAGATGTGTAAAATTCTCTGTTGAAAACACTTTAGGGAAAAAAGATGGCGGAACTGCAACCACTTCTGATCCCTGTTTAAATGAGCAGCAGATTACATAAATATATGGAATCAACCAGAATAATGTAACAATTATTGAAATAACAATTGCTATTTTCAGTTTGATACTCTTACCTTTTTTCATTTTCTTCTCCTTATTGAAATCCTTAATAACTACTGTTTAATACCTTCTCAACAGTTTTTATTTTTTCTTTGGATTCCATAAACTCTGCATGAATACTAAAGTGAACACCACAAGAACTATGATAAAGATAACAGCCATCGCACTGGCATATCCTGTGTTATTGTATTTTACAAGGGTCTTATAAATAACAATACTGATCGTCTCAGAGGAACTGTTGGGGCCACCTTCTGTCATTGCCCAGATAATATCAAATGTCTTTGCAGCGTCAATGATACGCACGGATAATGCAGTGAGCAGAACCGGCTTGATTCCCGGCACTTTAATATAAAAAATCTCCTGCAGCTTATTGGCTCCATCCATTCTTGCTGCTTCGATCATGCTGCCATCCAAACCTTGAAGCCCAGCCAGAATCATCAACATCATAAACGGTGTGGTCAGCCATATATCTGCGATACAACATGCGATCAAAGACCATCTGGAGTCTGCCAGCCATAGAATATCACTGGCGTTGGATAGGATTCCGATTCTCATCAACATCTCATTAACAATACCGAAATTTGAACTCATCATCAGTTTCCAGATAAGACCTGCAACCAATGGTGCAATCATAAGCGGTGTCATCATAAAAGACCGAACGATCTTGCTTCCTTTATAGTTGAGTTCAAACAAGTAACGCAAAAATAAATCCAAGAATTGTTTCCACAGATACCGCTATCAGAATATAGACCAGTGTATTTTTCAACTGCTTCATAAATCCACCGGCAGTAAATGCTTTAATATAATTATCAAGTCCTATAAATGTCCGGTCCCCTGTGATGCCAACCTTAAAAAAGCTGTCAAATACCATTTTCATGATCGGATATATCAAAAAAGCACCCATGAAAATCGCACCTGGAAGAAAGAACAGCAATAATGTTTTCTTTGATATCAGTCTCATACTATTTCCCGCTTTCTCAAAACCAAGGGTGATTCAACTCTTTTTTGTCAAACCACCCTTGGATCAATAATACACTCAATATGATCTATATGATCTTACTTGCCAATTGCTTCGATCTCATCTTTTGCAGCTGCAAGAGTTTCTTCCACATCAGCGCCGCCCAGGCAGGATTCTACAACACCTACCAAAACTTCTTCTACCTGTGACCATGTTACAACCATTGGTCTTGGCTGAGTCTGTGCTGCGCCCAGTGTATCCAGAACTGCCTGTGTATGCTCATTTCCAGCCTCTTTAGCAGCTTCTTCGTATACAGAAGTACGTCCTGCGATCTTAAGTGTTTCATTCATGTAATCTGCATTATGATCATACATATACTCTACATATTTCAGTGCCATGTCTTTGTTCTCGGAATTCTTCATCACGCTCTCATACCAAGGACCTGTTGTTGCGCCAACGCCTGCACTTCCACCGATCATCGGTGCACATCCAACCTTATCAGCTCCAAGTGCTGCTACTGCTGCCGGATACTGATGGCTCCAGTTCAGCTGCATGGCAACCTTGCCGTTTGTAAATAACTCCTGAGATTCTGTTGCTGCTGTAGCAAGGGAATCTGCAGGTGAATAATCTGCATTTGCCATTTCAACCATGAAGTTCAGTGCGTCTGCGTATGCCTGGTCAGTAATATTTACATTTCCGTCTTTATCATATACAAGTCCTTCTGCACCGGCCTGGCATGCAAAATCAAGGAATGAGCAAACTGCATCAGTACCACTTCCAAATACGGTTGTTCCATACATGTCATCTGTTTTCAACTCTTCTGCAAGTGCTTTGTATTCGTCCCAGGTCTTGTACTT
>NZ_JAYFUY010000163.1:0-2250 GCF_059933065.1 Blautia sp. HA3515
CACTTGCGAAATGTCCACCGGACATTCCGACGGGAACACTTACTGATTGACTAGGACTCTGTCCTGCACCTGTATAAGAGAGCGTTGCACTCTCTTATAAATCTCCTGCAAATATGCACCAAAACGCTGTGTCTGTTAATAAAGAATGAAAATCAAGTAAAAAAAGGAGACAAAAGCCTATGAGAAAACGAAATCATACAGTAACTATACGGATGAATAAAGAGGAATACAATCTGCTTCAGAGCAAGGTTAAAGAATCCGGAAGAACACAGCAGGAAGTTGTGATAAAAGCAATCGCAGACTTGAAGATAGTATCGGCAGAGGAAATAGAAGAATTGAAAAGACTGAATCAGATGTTTGCAGACATCCTTTGTCAGCTCCGGGGAGCGACTACAAATATCAATCAGATTGCAAGAAAACTGCATACAGATGGAGAAGTTCCAAATGACAGTACGCTGTATTTCCTCAATAAAAATATTCTTAAGTACCGGAAGGAGAGTGAAAAGATATGGCTATTAATAAGACGATTAATAAGCGGACAAATACACATGGAGCAATGAGAAACTGCATCGAATATGTTTTGCGACAGGACAAGACCAACGAATTATTTACCTGTGTAACAGGTCCGTACTGCCATGATGAGATTAACTATGATCTGGTGTATAGAACCTTTTTAGAAGAAAAGAAGATGTGGGATAAAGATTCTGGGAGAATGTACGCTCACAACATTATTTCCTGGCATAAGGACGAGCAGATTACTCCGGAGCAGGCATTAGAATTTGGAAAAGAGTTTGCAGAAAATTGGTTCAGTGGATTCCAGACCTTAGTGGCTGTGCATAAGGATAAAGACCATATCCACTGCCATCTGGTGACTAATTCAGTGAGTTATGAAGATGGGAGAAAGTTGCATAATACCAGAAAAGATATGGAACGTATGAAACAGCTTACCAACCAGATGTGCCGGGAACGTGGACTGACAGTTGCCGAGAAAGGAAAGCACTTTGATGGATGCCAGATTGAAAAGGGGGAAGTCATTGCGTGGAGCAAAGATAAATATAACCTGTTCCGTCAACAGGTAAAGGACAGTTTTGTAGCGGACTGTGCAATGGCGGTATTAAAGGCACTGGAAAATTGTATCAGCAAAGAAAAGTTTATAGAAAAAATGAAACAGTTTGGATGGAACGTAAACTGGACAGATAAACGGAAGCACATCACATTTCAGAATCAGGATGGGAAGAAGGTGCGAGACAGCAATCTGTCAAAAACATTTCATCTGGATATCAGCAAGGAGGGACTAGAGAATGAATTTAATGGAAATAGGGAAAAATCCAGAGTTGCAGCCGACAGAGACAGCAGAGCAGACGAAGAACTCAGAAACTATTACAGAGAGCTTGACGCAGCAATCGCAGATGCCAGAGGAATCACCGATCAAGCTCAAAGTGGAAAGGGATATTCTCGTACAGAGTTTCGAGAAAGCGAAAGCGTTCATGCGAACACAGAAAAAGCAGATACAGACACTGGAAGAAGAGAAACAGACGATCTTATCCGACAGGCAGAGATTGCGAGAAGAAGTTCGGAAATCAACCGTAGAAATTCAGCGTCTGACAACCGAACTGTCCGAAACGCAGAAGCTGAATCAATCGCTTCAGCAGAGCAACGACGATCTGAGAAACAGAAATGGCTTAATGAGCAGGAGCGAGCAAGAGCAGCTCGAAGAAGAAATAAAAGACGTTCGGGACCAGAACTCTAAACTTCAGATACAGGTGAATAAATCATCTGTTGAAGCAGTAGATGAAGCACAGAAGAAACAGAAAGAAGCGGAGAAAAAGGTGGAACAGGCAGAAACTAAAGCTCGCAATGAAAAGAAGCGGGCAGAGCTGGAAATCCGTAAAGCGAAAAAAGAAGTAAAGGTCAGAACTGAAAAAATGAGAGATACAGAATATTTCTGGGGAATGGGATATATTACGGTAATCCTGTTTGCAATCGTACAGAATGGTGCTTTTCAGAATGATTTCATAGATTTTTTCAGGACTCCATTCATGTGGTATGTTCGATTTTGTAAATGGCTGGTATATCCAACTTATGATAATGGATTTAACCAGAAAATAGCATATGCAGGTGGAGAAGTATGGGTTATCAGGATTCTGGCAATCGTAGCTGTCCTTTTCATAGTGGTAATTGCAATGGTGATAATCATGGAAGTAATAAAACGATACAAAAAAATGTGGGATGAAATTTCACAGATGTTTT
>NZ_JAYFUY010000164.1:0-38130 GCF_059933065.1 Blautia sp. HA3515
CACATTTATTACACGTTGCATACAGTCAGGAATTCCAGCCGAAACTACTGCCAAAATAGTAGGCCATGCAGATATTAGGATGACGCATTATTACACCCATATTGAGGATGAATTTATGAAAAAGGAATATGCAAAGTTCTCAGAAAACTATACAGAAGAAAGAGGAAATTAAATTGCCAACAGAGAAACCAACCCAGAATACCAGTTTGAATACAGATATGGGTAATATATGGGTCAAAACAGCTTCAGAGAAGCCCAAAACCCGCATAAACACAGGGGTTTTGGCCAATACTCCCATATTATCGCCAATGATGAGGGAATACTGCAAAACTAAGGAAGAGTACAAGGACTGTGTCCTTTTTTATAGATTGGGCGACTTTTACGAAATGTTCTTTGATGATGCCATCATGGTTTCAAAGGAACTGGAATTGACCCTCACCGGAAAGGACTGCGGTCTGGAAGAACGGGCACCTATGTGTGGGATTCCCTTTCATGCAGCAGAAACCTACATAAACCGTCTGATCGAGCGTGGACATAAAGTGGCGATCTGTGAACAGGTGGAAGATCCAAAGCTTGCCAAAGGACTGGTAAAGCGTGCAGTAATACGGATCGTTACACCTGGTACTACTCTGGATGCACAGGCCTTGGATGAAACAAAGAATAATTATCTTATGTCGGTTGTTTCTATTGAAGACCATTTCGGCTGTGCCATTGCAGATGTTACCACCGGCGACTGTTTCCTCACAGAAGTAGATAAGCCTCAGAAGTTGTTGGATGAAATCAATAAATTTGTACCTGCTGAGATCATCTGTAACGATGCATTTAATATGAGCGGAATAGATACAGATGACCTGAAGAATCGACTGGGAATCTGTATTTTTTCTCTGGATTCATGGTATTTTGACGATGAATCCTGTAAACGTGTTTTAAAGGATCATTTTCATGTGAATACACTGGATGGTCTTGGGATCGCAGATTATGAAAGCGGTGTCGTTGCTGCAGGGGCTCTTTTCCTCTACTTAAAAGAGACACAGAAGACAGGTTTATCCCAAATGACCAGTATTCATCCCTACACTGCTGAAAAATATATGCTGATCGACAGTTCCAGCCGTCGCAATCTGGAGCTTGTGGAAACCCTGCGTGAAAAGCAGAAGCGAGGATCCCTTTTATGGGTACTGGACAAAACCCGGACAGCTATGGGGGCAAGAACGCTTCGCTCTTATGTGGAGCAGCCGCTGATCGATGTAGATGAGATCAACAACCGGCTTATGGCAGTAGAAGAGCTGAAAGAAAAACCTATGATGCGTGACGAGATCCGTGAATACCTGAATCCAATTTATGATCTGGAACGACTGATCAGCCGGATCAGTTATAAATCAGCAAATCCCAGAGATCTGGTAGCCTTTGCATCCTCCTTGGAGATGATCCCCTATATCAGGCAGATCCTGAAGGATTTTAATGCTCCTATCTTAAAGAGGATTTACGAAGATATGGATGATCTGGAAGATGTAACAGGCCTGATCAAAAGTGCCATTATCGAAGATCCACCACTTGCCCAGAAGGAAGGCGGCATCATCCGGGAAGGATATAATCCGGATGTAGATAAATTCCGCACAGCCCGTACAGATGGCAAGAAATGGCTGGGAGAATTGGAAGCAAGAGAGCGGGAGCGTACCGGGATCAAATCCTTAAAGATCAAATATAACAGAGTATTCGGATATTCTCTGGAAGTAACCAATACCTTTAAAGAACTGGTGCCTGAGAATTACATCCGTAAACAGACCCTGGTAAATGCCGAGCGTTACATCACACAGGAATTAAAAGATCTGGAAGATGTGATCCTTGGTGCAGAAGACAAGCTTTATGCTTTGGAATACCAGTTGTTTTCTGATGTAAGGGATAAAGTTGGAAATGAAGTAGTACGTATCCAGCGTACTGCCAAGGCTGTAGCCGCTCTGGATGTTTTTGCATCTCTTGCACTTGTAGCAGAACGGAATAATTATGTACGTCCCAAGGTAAGTGAAAATGGGATCATTGACATTAAAAACGGACGCCATCCAGTGGTGGAACGTGTGATCGAAAATGACATGTTTATTGCCAATGATACTTTCCTGGACAATCATAAAAAGAGGATCTCCATTATTACCGGCCCTAATATGGCAGGTAAATCCACTTATATGAGAACAAACTGCACTGATCGTGCTGATGGCACAGATTGGCTGCTTTGTTCCGGCCCAGAAAGCTTCCATCGGTATTGTTGACCGGATATTTACCAGAGTGGGAGCTTCAGACGACCTGGCCAGCGGTCAAAGTACCTTTATGGTAGAGATGACAGAGGTTGCCAATATTCTGCGGAATGCAACCTCCAAGAGTCTGCTGATCCTGGATGAGATTGGAAGAGGCACCAGCACCTTTGATGGTCTGGCAATTGCATGGGCTGTGATCGAGCATATCAGCAATACTAAACTGTGTGGTGCAAAAACGCTGTTTGCCACTCATTACCATGAGCTTACCGAACTGGAAGGCAAGATTTCGGGTGTGAATAACTACTGTATTGCAGTCAAGGAAAAGGGAGATGATATTGTATTTCTCCGAAAGATCGTAAAAGGTGGAGCTGATAAAAGTTATGGTATCCAGGTAGCCAAGCTTGCCGGCGTACCGGAGCCTGTGATCCAGCGAGCCAAAGAACTGGTAGAAGAACTAAGCGATGCGGATATTACAGCCGCAGTTAAGGATCTTACAGCCCCAAAGAAAAAACAGAAAGTTGTTTATGATCAGGTAGATATGGCACAAATGTCTTTATTTGATACAGTACAGGATAATGATATCATTGAGGAATTAAAATCCATAGACATTGGAAATCTGACCCCTATGGAGGCGTTGAATACACTTTACAATCTTCAGAACAAGATCAAGAACAGATGGTGATAAATATTGAGAAAAATAGCAGTTTTAGATAAACATACCATAGATAAGATCGCAGCCGGAGAAGTGGTGGAACGCCCTTCTTCCGTAGTAAAGGAGCTTGTAGAAAATGCCATTGATGCAGGTGCTACTGCTGTGACAGTTGAGATCGCAGACGGTGGGAAACGGCTGATCCGCATCACAGACAATGGAAGTGGCATGGAAGCAGATCAGGTTCCGGTTGCGTTTTTAAGTCATGCCACAAGTAAAATCGAAAAAGTAGAAGATCTGGAAAACATTGCCTCTCTCGGATTCCGTGGAGAGGCTCTTTCCAGTATTGCAGCCGTTTCGCAGGTAGAGCTGATCACAAAAACTCCGTCTGCATTAAGCGGAGTCCGTTATGTGATCGAAGGAGGAGCAGAGCAATCCATGGAAGAAATGGGGGCTCCGGAAGGTACTACATTTCTTGTAAGAAATCTGTTTTATAATACGCCTGCCAGAAGTAAATTCCTGAAATCTGATGCAGCAGAAGGAAATTACATTTCTTCATTAATGGAGCAGCTGGCACTTTCCCACCCGGAGATTTCATTTAAATATATTCAGAATAAGCAGGTTAAGCTGCATACTTCCGGAAATTATAATGTTAAAGATGTGATCTATAATGTTTACGGACGGGATATTGCACGGGCGCTTTTAGAGGTATCTTATGAAAATGATTTCCTGAAGATCCAGGGATATGTGGGAAAGCCTGAAATATCCAGAAAGGCACCCGTTCTTTTGAAAATTATTATATTAATGGCAGATATGTAAAAAATAATATTATTGCAAAAGCAATAGAAGATGCTTATAAAGGCTTTCTTATGCAGCATAAATTTCCATTTGTCTCTCTTCATCTCCAGATGACAGGAAATGATCTGGATGTTAATGTGCACCCAAGGAAAATGGAAGTTCGTTTTGCAAGAGGACCTGAAGTATATGATTGCATTTATGAAGCGGTGAGAAATGTACTGACTCACAGGGAAATGATTCCAAAGGTCTCACCAGGTTCTGAAGAGACTGCTGCCAAAGCAAAAACAACCGTAGAACGAAAAGACATTCCTGAGCCCTTTGAGACAAAAAGACTGAATCAGATGCAGCAAAACAGTTTTTGTGGTTTTCAAAAAGACCGGCTTTATGAAGAACTTCCGGTTTATAAAAGCAACACATTTACAAAGGCAGAAGAAGCTCTTTTCAGTGGGCAAATTTCAAAGGCACCGGAGCCTGACGTTCAAAAGCAGACCATTTTGGAGCAAACTATCCAAAAGGAGAAGCTGCCTGCTCTAAAACCTGCTGCTACAGAGCCTGTAGTAACAGAATCGGTGTTGACAGCTCCTGTAGTTACAGAGCCTGTAGTAACAGAGCCGGTTGTTACTGAATCTGTAATGACTGAATCTGTAATGACTGAACCTGCAATTTCCCAGCCTGTGATCAATGAACCTGTGCCAAAACAACTGGAGTTGTTTGAGGAAAAGCTGCTGGCACCTGAGTCCAGAAGTCGCCACCGGCTGATCGGCCAGCTGTTTGAGACCTATTGGCTGGTAGAATTTGATGATCGTTTTTTCATTATTGACCAGCACGCCGCCCATGAAAAAGTAAATTACGAACGGTTTGTAAAGCAATTTAAAGAACAGGAAATACATTCCCAATATCTTAGCCCTCCGTTGATCGTAAGCCTTAGTCTGGAAGAGGAAGCCAGTCTTTCGGCAAACCGGGAATTTTTTGAAAAAGCAGGATTTGAGATTGAGCCCTTTGGAGGCCGTGAATATAGTATCAGCGCAGTACCGGCAGACCTGTACGGATTTTCAGAGGAAGATCTTTTCCTGGAAATGCTGGATAACCTGGCAGGAGAAGGAGAAAAGGATGCACTGGATATTTTTACAGCAAGGCTTGCTACTATGGCCTGCAAATCAGCAGTGAAAGGAAATAATAAACTGTCCTTCCAGGAGGCTGACCAGCTGATCGACCAGCTGCTGACTCTTAATAATCCTTATCATTGTCCTCATGGCCGGCCTACCATCATTTCAATGACAAAAACAGAGATAGAAAAGAAATTTAAGAGGATCATATAATGAAGCAGCCTTTACTGGTTTTAACCGGCCCTACTGCTGTAGGAAAAACAAAATTGTCCATCGCCCTTGCCAAGGCAATCGGCGGTGAGATCATTTCTGCAGATTCTATGCAGGTGTATCGGCATATGGATATTGGTTCTGCCAAAATCACTCCAAGCGAAATGGATGGTGTGCCCCATTATCTGGTAGATGTACTGGAACCGGATGAAGAATTTCATATTGTAAAATTTCAGCAGATGGCAAAAGAAGCCATGTCTCAAGATCTATGCAAACGGGCAGTATCCCTATTTTGGTAGGCGGAACCGGATTTTATATCCGGGCAGTTACCAGGGATATTGATTTTACCCAGGCACAGTGTGAAGTCGATTATCGCAAAGAACTGGAGCAGATGGCACAGGAAAAAGGCAGTCATTACCTGCACCAGATGCTGAAGGAGGTAGACCCTGTAAGCGCAGAAGAGATCCATGAAAATAACGTAAAACGGGTGATCCGGGCATTGGAATTTTATCATCAGAATAAAACTCCTATCTCCAGCCATAATCAGGAGCAAAAAGAGAGGAGCAGCCCGTACAATCTGGCATATTTTGTATTGAATGCGCCAAGGGAGCTTCTGTATCGGCAGATTGACGCCCGTGTAGAACGAAATGCTTGCAGGCGGACTAATAAAAGAAGTGGAAAATCTTCAGAAAATGGGATGCCATAAAGGAATGGTCTCCATGCAGGGGCTTGGATATAAAGAAATCCTTGCATACCTTGAAGGTGAATATCCATTAGAGGAAGCCGTATGTATTCTGAAAAGAGATACAAGACATTTTGCAAAACGGCAGCTGACCTGGTTCCGCAGAGAGCAGGATGTGATCTGGGTCAACAAGGATCAATTTGCCTATAATGATCAGGAAATATTAAATTACATGCTTTCATGCTGTAAAGAAAGAGGAATATTATGAAAGAACTTTATGAACAGCTGGGGATTTCTTCCAGAGTTTATGATTTTTGCCACGAAATTGAAGAAAGTTTAAAAGAACGTTTTATACAGTTTGATAAAACAGCAGAATATAATCAGATGAAAGTGCTTCTGGCCATGCAGAAAAATAAAGTAAGTGAAGAATGCTTCGGCTCTTCCTCTGGTTATGGTTATAACGATCATGGACGTGATACCCTGGAAAGGGTATATGCTGATACCTTTCATACAGAAGCAGCCCTTGTACGGCCACAAATTGCCTGTGGCACTCATGCTCTGGCAATTGCCCTGTTTGGAAATCTTAGGCCCGGAGATGAGCTTTTAGCCCCGGCTGGAAAACCATATGATACATTGGAGGAAGTAATCGGGATCCGTCCTTCCAAAGGCTCCCTGAAAGAATATGGGGTATCTTATCGTCAGGTAGATCTTTTGCCGGATGGTACCTTTGATTATGAAAATATCCGTAAGTCTATTACCGAAAAAACAAAGCTTGTTGCAATCCAGCGTTCCAAAGGATATCAGACAAGACCTTCTTTTTCTGTAAAACAGATCGGAGAACTGATCGCCTTTGTAAAATCCATAAAACCGGATGCAATCTGCATGGTAGACAACTGTTATGGTGAATTTGTAGATACCATTGAGCCAAGTGATGTAGGGGCAGATATGATGGTGGGTTCCCTGATCAAGAATCCAGGCGGCGGTCTTGCACCTATCGGAGGTTATATTGCCGGTACCAGGGAATGTGTAGAAAATGCTTCTTACCGTATGACGTGTCCTGGCCTTGGTATGGAGGTAGGTGCTACCTTAGGAGTAAACCGGTCATTTTACCAGGGATTTTTCCTGGCACCTATGGTAACAAAAGGTGCATTAAAAGGTGCTGTATTTGCTGCCAATATTTATGAACGGCTTGGTTTTCCGGTTGTTCCGGATTCCAAAGAGCCCAGACAGGACATTATCCAGGCTGTTACTTTAGGAACACCGGAAGGTCTGATCGCTTTTTGCCAGGGGATCCAGGCAGCTGCACCAGTAGACAGCTATGTTTCCCCTGAACCATGGGATATGCCCGGTTATGACAGCCAGGTGATCATGGCAGCAGGTGCCTTTGTCCAGGGTTCTTCTATTGAGCTGTCCGCAGACGGTCCATTAAAACCGCCATATGCCGTATATTTCCAGGGAGGTCTTACCTGGGAGCATGCAAAGCTAGGAGTGATGATGTCTCTTCAGAAGCTTGTGGATGCAAAGCTTGTTTCTTTAAATTAAATTATCTCAGTCGAGAAGACTCCCACCTCTTTCAGGTGGTGAGTAACAGCAAGTTCGTCTCAGTGGGAGTCCAATCTCCGACTGAGATAAACGCTCCGCGAGGATGCGCAGTGATTCTGTAAAGAATATGTCAGCTTACGCTGACCAGAATCACGCGCCAAGTCTCGCGGCTGCTCGACTTGAATAATAATGCATAATGCGATACCAGGGTCAAAGTCATTTGCTCCTGGTATCTGTCAATAATAGCTGAGGAATATTATGTCAGATGTGATAATTGTAGGTGGCGGTGCTTCCGGTTTAATGGCCTCTGTGATGGCTGCCAGGGCCGGTGCCCGTGTTACAGTGCTGGAACAAAATGATAAACCAGGAAAGAAGCTTTCCGCTACAGGAAACGGAAAATGTAATCTTACAAATCTAAGCCAGACTCCAGAGGACTACCGTGGCACTGATCCGGATTTTTCTTCTTTTGCCAGGAAAGCTTTTTCTGTTTCCGATACTTTAGATTTCTTCACAGAGCTGGGTCTTTGCCCGGTAAATAAAAACAATTATATTTATCCCCGCAGCGGCCAGGCTTCCAGCGTAACAGAACTTCTATGCATGGAAGCTGCCCGGCTTGGAGTGAAAATAAAAACAAATGAAAAGGTTACAGAGCTGCATCAGAAAAAAGGCAAATGGACCGTTTTGACAAAAACATGGCATTATGAAGCAGATGCGGTGATCCTTTCCGGAGGTTCCAGTGCATCAGCGATTGCCGGTTCTGACGGCAGCTGTTATCAGCTTGCAGCCGCACTTGGACATAAGATCATCAAGCCTCTGCCTGCACTTACAGCTTTCAAATGCAGCGGCAGCTATTTTTCCGGATGGGCAGGAGTGCGGACACAGGCAAAGGTGACTCTTCTAATTGATGGAAGCCTAAAGGAAAGTGCAGAGGGAGAAGTACAGCTTACAGAATATGGAATTTCCGGAATCCCGGTATTCCAGGTCAGCCGCTATGGGATCCGCAGCCTTTATAATAAGGAAAAGGTGTCACTTAGCATTGATTTTCTGCCTGAAATCCAAAGTTCGGATCTGGATCGCTTTTGGGAAGATCGAAAAAAAAGGTGTCCATTAAAAAAAGACAGAGAACTTCTGATCGGCCTTTTTCCTGAAAAGCTTAACAAAGTAATCTGTAATTATTCAAAAAAACGCCATATAGAACTTCCCGGTTTATTAAAACGCTTTCCATTGGAAGTGTGTGGATACCTGCCCTATGAACAGGCCCAGGTATGCTCCGGCGGTGTTGATACCAGTGAAATCGATCCATATACTATGGAATCCAGGCTATGCCCGGGATTATATTTTGCAGGGGAGCTGATGGATGTGGATGGCACCTGCGGCGGCTATAATCTTCAATGGGCCTGGTCCAGCGGTGCCTGTGCAGGACTTCACAGTGCAGGAGTAACAGGTAGTTTTTATAAGCAGGGAGAAAACATATGATCAGAATCAGTCAGCTAAAGCTTCCCATCGGGCATACTACAGCAGCCCTGGAAAAGAAAATACAAAAAGCCTTGCATCTTCAAAATCAGCCTTTTACCTATCAGATCAGAAGACAGTCTTTGGATGCAAGACATAAAGAAGACAAGAAATTTGTTTATACCATAGATGTAAAAACAGATAATGAAAACCGTATATTAAAAAAGGTTCACGATAAAAACATTACGTTAACTAATGAAAAGGCCTATTGTTTTCCCAAACCTGGACCAGCCCCCTTACACTCCAGACCTGTCATAGTTGGAAGCGGTCCTGCAGGGCTGATGTGTGCCTGGTATCTTGCTAAAGCAGGTTATGCACCTTTGCTGCTGGAACGCGGTGAGGAAGCACGCCTGCGGCAGCAAAAGGTTGAAGCATTCTGGAAAAACGGTGTACTTGATCCTGACTCCAATGTTCAGTTTGGAGAAGGAGGTGCAGGTACTTTTTCTGATGGCAAATTAAATACCCTTGTAAAAGATACCTTTGGCCGTAACCAGGAGGTACTGAAGCGCTTTGTGAAAGCAGGAGCAGGAGAGGAGATCCTTTATCAGCAAAAACCTCATTTAGGCACAGACGTGCTGGTAGGCATTGTAGAAAACCTTCGGAATCAGATCCAGGAAATGGGTGGAGCCGTGCGGTTTAATGCAAAGGTAACGGATCTGATTTTTGAACAGGATAAGCTGCTGGCAGTAAAGGTCAATGATCAGGAAGTGATTCCTGCACAGATCTGTGTCCTTGCAATCGGCCACAGCGCCAGAGATACTTTTGGGATGCTTTATGAAAAAGGACTTTACATGGAATCCAAATCCTTTGCTGTAGGACTTCGGATCCAGCATCCCCAGTCTATGATCAATCAGGCTCTTTATGGGGAAGCCGAGAATCCAATACTTGGGCCTGCCAGCTATAAAGTGACCCATACCTGTGATAATCAAAGGGGCGTTTATTCTTTTTGTATGTGTCCAGGCGGATATGTGGTGAATGCCTCTTCAGAAGAGCAGATGCTGGCGGTAAATGGTATGAGTTATCAGGCCAGGGACAGTGAAAATGCCAACAGTGCTATTATCGTAACTGTTTCACCCAATGATTTTCCTGGCAAGGATCCTATGGCAGGGATCCGGTTTCAGCGTGATCTGGAGCGTAAAGCCTGGGAAGCTGGAAAGGGAAAGGTGCCGGTACAGCTGTTTGAGGATTATCAGAAGCATCAGGAAAGCACCTCCTTTGGTCAGGTCAAGCCTTGCATCTGCGGTGCTTATACTCTTACAGATGTACGAAAGATCCTTCCTGAAGAAATCGGAGATTCTATAGAAGAAGGGATTCTGGCATTTGGTAAAAGGCTGCCTGGATTTGACAGACCGGATGCCCTTTTGTGCGGAATAGAAAGCCGTACCTCATCCCCGGTAAGGATTGTCCGGGATAAGGAGCTGGAAGGAAGCAAAAGGGGGATTTATCCCTGCGGTGAAGGTGCAGGTTATGCAGGGGGGATCACTTCTGCTGCTATGGACGGACTAAAAGTGGCAGAGGCAATTGCACGGAAATATTCTATTCCTTCTGAGGATGCTGATAAAAACTCTTGACACAAGCAAGTATGTAAAGTATGATTAGTATAACAAATAGGAGATCATCAATGGAGAAAAAAGAAGGTAAGCACGCATGGACGGTTACTGTAGGAACAAAAGGGCAGATCGTGATCCCAAAAGAGGCAAGAGATATTTTCGGGATCAAGCCCGGAGATACGCTTCTGATCCTGGGGGATGACAAACAGGGAATGGCAATTCCGCCAAAAGAGATGTTTGCATCATATTTTGAACAGATATTCGGTAAATAATAGTAAATTCGGATATCTGTGTAAAGGAAGGAGAAACAGGTATGCCGAAGATATTTGGGATTCCGCTGATTGGCGTGATCCAGATGGTTTTAGGGGCTGTTATTGTTCTTTTTATTCTGATCAAATACAAAAAACAGCCAAAAAGGAAACACAGTGGTGAATATGTGATACAGGATGTGCATATTCTTACCGGTGACGGAACAGAATCAGAACATAAGAATGTATATATTAAAAAAGGTCTGATCCAGACCATTTCTTCTGATCCGCTGGCCATTCCGGGTGCACAGGTGATCCAGGGTAAGGGTAAGACATTAATGCCAGGTCTTATTGACTGTCATGTGCATATTCAGGGGTTGAATAACCGCTGTGAAGCAGACAGTATGGCATTTCTTAAGGATGAAGTGCCCAGGATCTTCCAGGAAAAAGTATTTCCCTACGGGATCACTACCATTAAAGATCTGTGTGCTCCCAGACATTTCATCTATCAGCTTCGTGAACTGCTTCGTTCCGGCAAGCTGGAAGGCCCTGAACTGCTGATCGTAGGTCCTAACTTCACTGCTCCGGATGGACATCCAGCCAATACACTGGGCGGAGATAATCCTTGGATCCGTAAGGAAATGGCCATTGAAGTCACCACACCAGAGCAGGTGCATGAAGGGATCTTGGAACTAAAAAAGGCCGGCGTGGATTTCCTGAAATTCACCTATCAGGGAGGAGATTACTGGTATTTTGATAAAAAGATCCCTATTGCCAAGATCAAGAAAGCGCTTATGGAGCAGATCATCCGTGAAGGCAAGGAAAACGGTCTGAAGACCACTGCCCATGTATTTTACAAAGAAGATGTGCGACAGCTGCTGGAAGCAGGGATTTACGGCATTGAACATGGCGTTCTGGATGAGGCTCTGGAACCGGATGATGACCTGATCCGTCTTTGGAAGGAAAGCGGTGCACACTTTGTACCTACTGTAAATGCTATGACCTATGAAAAAGATCCTGCACGTCTGACCAACAGCCTTCATAATCTGAAAGTACTTTATGACGCAGGGATCCCTATCGCTATGGGTACTGACAATATGCTGGAAATGATGGGCGGCGATGTGGAGCATAAGGAGCTTGCCTACTACGTGGAAGCAGGTCTTACCCCTATGGAAGCTATTACACTTGCAACTGGTAATGCCGCCCGGCATCTGGGGATTGAAGACCGGAAAGGGTTTGTAAAAGAAGGCATGGAAGCGGACCTGATCCTTCTTGACGAGGATCCATCCCTGGATATTTCCAATATCCAATTTATCCATCAGGTTTTCTGCAAAGGAAAGATCGTATATTCCCAGAATGTGATCCAAAGTTATGATATCCCTGATTTTCATTATCCGGCATCCGTGAACCAGATCCGACTGACAAGCACAGATGGAAAGGAAGAGAAGGTTTTGGATGTTTCCGGGTATAATACCTCTGGAAAGATCGTACAGAGGATTACCCGGGAGGGTATTCTTTGGTCTGAAGAGATCTGTCAGGCAGACAGGAACCTTTCCCTTATTTCCTGGGAATATACACGTTCTTCTGATCATACCTTCTTAAAAGCAGTCAAAGAGAACGGTTTTATTCATATGACCGGCACTTTTAAAGGCAAAGAACAGGACAAACGCTTCCGTATTGAAGACGGCCTGTGGTATCAGATGATGCAAATGGCTCTTCCTGCATTTCTTAAATCCAGGGAAAATGAAATCCTGCTGTATTCTATCGGTACAGGCAGCAATCGGGGAGCCATGAATCTTGGTGAATTTGCAGCCAAAAAGCTGGGAACAGAGCAGATCACAGTGAATGGCAGTGTCTATTCCTGTTATAAGGTAAGCCTTGTTCTGACCATGTTTTCCTGGGCATGGACCGGGCTGTACTGGTATGATACACAGACAGGACAGCTGATCCAGAGCGGAGAAAAGAAAGGTAAAACAGAAAAGATTTTATACAGGATCTGTTAAGAGCAAGCCTGCAGGTATGGCATATCTGCAGGCTTGTATATTCTTTATGAGCTTACGTATTCTTTATAAAAAAGAAATTAAATTTTTTCAGAGAGTGTACATCCATCTTTTTTTATGCTAAAATGGGTTTCGTATTCCAGAAGCTAAGGAATCATATGAAAAAATCAGATCAAATCCATACATTACCGGAACAGGGCAGACCTTACAGGATGATGGACCTGCCGCCCTCTCAGCGCCCTTATGAGAAGTGCCTGAAGGATGGCCCCTGGGATTCTAAGCGACAGTGAGCTGCTGGCAGTGATCCTGCGCAGCGGCACCAAAGACGCAAGTTCTCTTACGCTTGCACACGAAATACTGAATCATACAGAGAAGACTTCATTTCCCGGACTGCTTGGGATTCTGCATATGTCCCTTCCGGAACTGATGAAAATAAACGGCATTGGCAAGGTGAAAGCCATCCAGCTGAAATGTATCGGGGAATTATCCAAGCGGATGGCACGGGAGGCAGCAAGACCACAGCTTTCACTGAACAGCCCGGATACAATTGCAAAGTATTATATGGAGCAGCTCAGACACGAAGAACAGGAGCTGCTTCTGTGCATGATGTTTGATACGCGCAGCCACCTTCTGGGAGAAGAGATTTTATCCAAAGGTACAGTGAACAGTACTGTGATTACACCCAGGGAGGTATATCTTGCTGCCCTTAAATATCATGCCACCTGTATTGTGCTTGTACATAACCATCCAAGTGGGGTGACAGAGCCAAGTGCAGGAGATATACAGACGACACAGCGTATTCTCCGTGCCGGGGAAATGCTTGGTATTACTCTGCTGGATCATATTATTATCGGGGACCATACATACACCAGCCTTAGAGAAATTGGAATGATGGAATAGTTTTGTGATAAAGGGGCAGATGCATGCTTTTTGAAAAAACATACGGAATAGACCTTGGCAGCAGCTCTGTAAAGGTATATTCTCTGATCAGAAATAAAAGTTATTTAGAGAAAAATATGATTGCATCCAAAGGACGCAGGATTATTGCTGTTGGTAATGAAGCATATGAGATGTTTGAGAAAGCACCTGTGGGTATTTCAGTAACTTCCCCTATGTCCTTTGGTATGATCGCCAACCTAGAATTGCAGGAGATCGTATTGTACAGTATGATGCGCAGGATCGATAAGATCCTTGGAATCGGTTCAGTAATGTATTTTGCCGTTCCCCTGGATATGACCGCCATCGAAAAAAGAGCCTATTACCAGGTGGCAAATGGGCATTGGCTTCGTAAAAACCTGGGTTTATATGGTTGAAAGCCCCATTGCAGACGCTATTGCCATGGGTGTTGATATTGAGAAGAATGAGGGCAGTATGATCGTAAACATCGGTGCCCAGACTACCCGTTTTTCCATTATTACCGGGGGCAAGATCATTATCAGCCGTAAGATCCCCATTGGGGGCAGGCAGATGAATGAAGCTATCTGCAGTGAAGTGCGCAAGCGGTATAACCTTCAGATCGGTACACGTACAGGCAAGCGTCTGAAGATTGTTATGGGTCGTCTTTCGGACCAACGTAAAGAGGCCAGGAAAGTAGTTGGGATCGACAGTGTCTCCGGACTTCCAAGGGAAGAAATCATCTCTGCCTATGTGGTAAATGACGGGATCATGAACTGTGTGAACGAGATAGCTGCTGAAATGAAAACATTTCTTGAGCGTACTCCGCCCCAGATCACTTATCATGTGGCAAAAGAGGGTATTTACCTTACAGGCGGCAGCACCAGGGTTCCATACATAGACCAGTATCTTGCCAGCTATACTGGATTTGCTTTCAATCTGTCACCTCTGTATGAGAATTCAGCAGTGACAGGTCTTGAAAAGATCATGAAGAACAGAGAACTTCGTAAATGGGCACAGCCCATTAAACAGAGAAAATTGTAATTTAGGGGATATATAGTAAATGAAAAACCTGAAAAGGAAAATCCATTTTCGGATCAATCTGAAAAGTAAACATCTGCTTGCAGTTATGACCCTGTTTTGCGTAAGCTGCATTGTAGCCACATTTGCATCCGGTGCTGCCACAGCTCCTTTACAGGAAGTAGCAGGACTTGTGGTAGTGCCCTTTGAGAAAAGCATTAACAGGATCGGGCAGATTTTGTCTGTCACAAGACAAAGCCTGAAGGACAAGCAGGATCTGATCAGTGCAAATGAAGAGCTGCAAAGCCAGATCGATAACCTGACCCAGCAAAACAACAAGCTGATCCAGGATCAGGGGGAGCTTCTCCGTCTGCGGGAGCTGTATAAGCTTGATGCAGAATATGCAGATTATCCCAAGGTTGCCGCCAGGATCATTTCCAAGGATCCTGGGAACTGGTACGATACATTTATGATCAATAAAGGCTCCAATGACGGGATCCGTGTAGATAATAATGTGATTGCAGGAAAGGGGCTGGTTGGGATCGTAACAGAAGTGGGTCCCGGATGGGCTACGGTTCGTTCTATCATTGATGACAGCAGCAGTGTAAGTGCCATGACTGTCAGTACCTCTGATAATTGTGTTGTTACCGGTGACCTGGAGCTGATTGATGAAGGCAAGCTTCGTTTTGAACAGCTTTACGATCAGGAAAATAAAGTTACTGCCGGAGAGCGGATCGTTACCTCTAATATCAGTGAGAAATACGTTGAAGGTCTTTTTATTGGCTATGTAAATGATGTGGAGCAGGACAGCAACAACCTGACGAAGACAGGCACGATTGTTACACCTGTAGATTTCCAGCATCTTAAGGATGTTTTTGTGATCACAGTAAACAAACAGGATTCCATACAGCAGGAGGCTTCCAGTGAAGAGTAAGATTGTATGGTTTATTACCATCATTATATGCTTTTTATTGCAGTGTACCCTTCTGGATCTGATATCCATTGGATCCATTACCCCTAATCTGATGCTGATCCTTACCGTTTCCATGGGACTTATGCGTGGACGGAAAAGGGGCTTGTGGACCGGATTTTTCTCCGGGCTGCTAGTGGATCTTTTTTATGGATCCTTATTCGGGTTTTATGCACTGATCTATATGTACATTGGCTTTTTCAGCGGGTATGCCCACAGGATCTATTATGATGATGATATTAAGGTACCTATGGTGCTGGCTGCTGTGGGAGATATTCTTTATAATTTTGCTGTTTATGGCCTGCAATTCCTTCTTCGGGGCAGGCTGGGACTTCATACCTATCTGTTCCGGATCATTTTGCCGGAAGCAGCCTATACCGTATTTTTGACCCTGATCGTATACAGAGTATTCCGTTTTATCAATTATCGATTTATGGATATTGCAAGGAAAGAAAGTGAGTCAATTTGGGTAATAAAATAAAACGATTTTTCAGAAAAATAAGCATAAAAAGAACAACTGTATTGGCCCTGGTATTTATTTTTATGGGCTGCATCCTGGTTCGCAGGCTTTTTGACCTGCAGATCATTCAGGGAGAAGATTATATCAATAAGTTCCAGACAAGAACCACCAAAAACCGTGTTTTAAAAAGTACACGTGGCAATATATTAGACAGAAACGGGGAGATCATTGCTTCCAATGTTCTGTCTTATTCCCTTACCTTTGAGGATAATGGTACATATAATACCACCAGGGAAAAGAACCTTACCCTGAACGGCATCGCCTATCAGGTACTGAAGATCCTTAAGAAAAACGGAGACAGTCTGTCCAGCAGCTTCCATATCTATATGGATGAGAATGGGGAATATGCCTTTGATGTAGATGAAGGCTTTACCTTAAACCGTTTTAAAGCAGATATTTATGGTCATCCGCTGATCGATGACCTTACAGAAGAAGAAAAAAATGCCACAGCAGCAGATATGGTGGCTTATCTTGGCGGGTCTAAAAGCGGGGGATTTTCTATTGTTCTTGAAGGAGACAATGCCTATACAGAAGAGGAGTTATCTTCCCACGGGCTGCCTTCCCAGCTGACAAAAGAAGAGATCCTTGAGATTGCCATTATCCGTTATGAACTGAATACAAACAGCTATAAGAAATACATGCCGGTTACCATTGCAACAAATGTAAGTGAAGAATCGGTAGCCGCTATCATGGAAAATAAAACATCCTTTCAGGGGATCGAAGTAGTGGATGACTCCATACGTAAATATGTTGACGAAGAAAGCATGGGTCCTATCCTTGGTTATACAGGAAAGGCATCTGCTGAAGAGCTGGAATCACTCCGCAAACAGAATCCGGATTATTCCAGTGATGCTATTATAGGAAAGGCCGGTCTGGAACAGTATATGGAGCTGACTTTGCAGGGTACAGATGGCCATGAGACCGTTTCGGTTGATAATCTTGGAAAAGTACTGAAGATCGATGAGGATACAAGGGTGGCTCCGGTTGCAGGAAATGATGTACAGATCACCATAGACACAGACTGGCAGTCCGGTATTTATGAGATCTTGAAGCAAAGGGTGGCAGGTATTCTCCTTTCTAAGATTGAAGCATCCAAGACCTTTGACTTTGAAGGGATCAAAAACGCCAGCCAGATACGGATCCCTATTTATGATGTTTACAATGCACTGGTGGAAAACAGTGTGATCGATATTAATAAATTTCAAAATGAAAACGCCTCTGATATAGAAAAAAACTTATATGCCAAATTTCAACAAAAGCAGCAGCAGGTTTTTGATATAATAGACAGCAGGCTTACAGGAGACAATCCACCCGCTTACAAGGATGAAGATGTACAGATACAGGCATACCTTTCCTATATCTGTAATGATATGCTGCGTGATACCTTAAAGATCATCAAAAGTGATGCTGTAGACACATCTGATGATACCTACAAAGCCTGGGTAACAGATGAAAGTATCAGTCTGAAGGATTATCTTACTTATGCCACCAGTCAGAACTGGATCGATATTTCCAAGATCTCCCCGGAAGGAGAGTATCTGGATTCTGCAGAAGTATACCGCAGTCTTACCGATTATATTATTGATTATCTGAAAACAGACACTGGATTTTCAAAGCTGCTGTATAAGTACATGCTTCAGGAAGATACCATTTCCGGCCAGGAGCTTTGTCTGGTGCTTTACGAGCAGGGGATCCTGTCCAAGGATGACGGTATGTACGAAAGTCTTGCTTCCGGATCTATGGGTGCATATGATTTTATGGTCAGCAAGATTTCTACTTTGGAGATCGAGCCTGCGCAGCTGGCTCTTGAGCCATGTTCTGCCTCAGCAGTTCTGGTAGACGTACACACAGGAAAGGTTCTTGCCTGCGTTACTTATCCAGGCTATGACAATAACCGCCTTACAAATAACATGGATACGGATTACTATACCAAGCTTGCACTGGATGAATCCAGCCCATTCTTTAACAAAGCAACCCAACAGACTACTGCGCCTGGTTCTACCTTTAAGCTGGTTTCCACTATTGCAGGCATGATGGAAGGTGTGATCGATGACAGCACTTATTTTGACTGTACCGGCTCTTTTGATTATGTTACACCGCCCATCAACTGCTGGAATACTTATGGACATGGTGCTCTGGACATCCGTAGTGCCATTGAACAGTCCTGTAACTATTATTTCAGTATGATCGGATTCCAGCTTGGTAAGGTTGGCGATAACGAGTTTTCTGAGAATCAGAGTCTGTCAAAGCTGAAGGAATACGCTTCCTTGTTAGGACTGGATCAGAAGAGTGGGATCGAGCTTTCAGAAGCAACACCGCAGGTATCCAACCAGTATGCAGTTCCGTCTTATATCGGACAGGGTACGAACCTTTATACTACGGTAGGCCTTGCCAGATATGCGGCAGCTCTTGCCAATTCAGGAACTGTATTCCAGCTGTCTCTTCTTGACAATGTAAAGGATGCGTCCGGTCAGACTCTGCAGACTTATGATCCGGTTGTCCTTAACAACCTTACAGAGATCCCACAGAATGTGTGGGACGATATCCATGACGGTATGTACAGGGTAGTACAGACCCACAATCAGTTTAATGGACTGAGCATGGTTGTATCCGGAAAGACAGGAACAGCTGAGGTGGATTATTACCATCCCAACCATGGTCTTTTTATTGGCTATGCACCATCCACAGATCCTAAGTATGCTATATCCGTGCGTATTGCAAACGGATATACCTCAGGTAATGCATGTTTGATTGCTAATGATATTTTTAAATACATTTTTGAACTTGCTGATAAAGAATCCATTATCACAGGTATGGCTTCCAGCGATACAAGTGATGTTTCAAATGACTAAAGAGACCACCAGAAAGTTGGAACAATTTGTTTAGGAGGATTCATTGAAATGAGTGAAGTTATTGTGATCACTTCCGGTAAAGGAGGTGTAGGCAAGACGACCACAGTGGCCAATATCGGTACCGGTCTTGCCATGCTGGGCAAAAAAGTAGCAGTGGTAGACACAGATATAGGTCTTCGGAATCTGGATGTGGTTCTTGGTCTTGAGAACCGGATCGTGTATAATCTTGTAGATGTGGTGAATGGCAGCTGCCGTCTGCGGCAGGCCTTGATCCGGGACAAGCGTCACCCGGAGCTGTATCTTCTTCCATCTGCCCAGACAAAGGATAAGACAGCCGTTTCACCGGAACAGATGATTAAGCTGACCCAGGAATTAAGGGAAGAATTTGATTATG
Source organism: Blautia sp. HA3515 (assembly GCF_059933065.1). Classification (NCBI taxonomy): domain Bacteria; kingdom Bacillati; phylum Bacillota; class Clostridia; order Lachnospirales; family Lachnospiraceae; genus Blautia; species Blautia sp. HA3515. The sequence continues at coordinate 19,194 of NZ_JAYFUY010000164.1, forward strand.
TTCTTCTTGATTGTCCGGCAGGTATTGAGCAGGGCTTCAAAAATGCCATTGCAGGTGCAGACAAGGCTATTGTGGTTACTACTCCTGAGGTTTCTGCTATCCGTGATGCAGACAGGATCATCGGCCTTCTGGAGGCTGGTGATATCCGTGACATCCGCCTGATCATTAACCGCCTGCGTCCGGATATGATCGCCAGGGGGGATATGATGTCTGTAGATGATGTTCTGGAGATCCTGGCTGTAGACCTTCTGGGTACGATCCTGGATGACGAACAGATCGTAGTTGCTACCAATCAGGGAGAGCCTTTGTCAGGTAAGAATTCCCAGGCAGAGGAAGAGTATCAGAATATCTGCAAACGTATTCTGGGGGAAGATATTCCTTTTGTTACTATTCGCCAGAAAAAGGGCATGTTCAGCAGACTTGGCAGTATATTCAGAAAATAATAACAGGCATATATGAGGAGGATCTCTTACATGAAATCCATTTTGCGTGAAAAACGGCGTTCAGCCGGATATGCCAGAGATCGTATGAAGCTTCTTTTGATCTCTGAGCGTATTGAATGCTCTCCGCAAATGATAAAAATGCTTCGCAGTGATCTGATACATACAGTAAAAAAATACGTAGTTGTAGAAGAAGATCAGGTCAGGATCAAGATTTCCAAAGATCCGGCTGTGATCATGGCATATATTCCTGTACTTACGAAAAAGGACTGATAATAACATATGATTAAACAATATAAACTTCGCTTTTATAATTTCAGACTTGTACTGCTCCTGATTGCCATCAGCTCCATAGGAGTTGTACTTGTGACCAGTGCCAGGGCAGATCTGAGGAATAAGCAGCTGGTTGGTCTGATCCTTGGGCTGATCGTTATGGTGGTTCTGTCCCTCATGGATTATTCCTGGATCCTTAATTTCCAGTGGATCATGTATGGGGTTAATATTGTTATGCTTTTAGGAGTCCGACTGTTTGGATCCAATGCAGGTGGTGCTACCAGATGGCTTCAGATTGGCGGATTCCGGTTCCAGCCCACTGAGCTTTCCAAGATCATTATTATTTTGTTCTTTGCGAAGTTTTTTATGGATCATGAGGAGGACCTGAATACATTAAAGGTTCTTGCAGAAGCAGCTGTCCTTCTTGCAATCCCGCTAGTGCTGATCTATGCACAGCCGGATATGAAGAATACCATTATGGTTACTTTGGTTTTCTGTATTCTTTTATATATGGCCGGGCTTCGGTACCGGATCATAGGAGGGGCAATTCTGATCGCAATACCTTTGATTATTATCTTTCTTTCCATCGTTGTGCAGCCGGATCAAAAGCTGATCCAGGATTATCAGAGAAAGCGAATTATGTCCTTCCTGTATCCTGAAAATGAAGAATATTCCGAAAATATTGAACAACAGAACAATTCAAAAACAGCTATTGCTTCAGGAGAGCTTGTAGGGAAAAAACTCACAGGTGATGACAGCACATCTTCTGTAAATGAGGGCAACTTTGTTGCAGAGAACCAGACTGACTTTATCTTTGCAGTAGCAGGAGAGGAGTATGGTTTTATCGGCTGTACAGTGATCGTATGCCTGTTGATGGCCATTGCACTGGAATGTATCAGGATGAGCCTTCGTGCAAAGGATATGGCAGGCAGGATCCTTTGCTGTGGTATAGGCAGTATTGTGGCCCTGCAAAGCTTTTTGAATATCTGCGTTGCTACAGGACTGGCCCCCAATACAGGTACGCCGCTACCCTTTGTAAGCTATGGTCTGACTTCACTGGTCAGTCTTTATATCGGAATGGGTCTTGTCCTGAATGTAGGGCTGCAGAGCAGTGCATACAATAAAGAGATCCAAAGAAAAGAAATATATGAGAAAGAGGAATACTTATGACATCAGCTAAGCCAAGAAGAACGGTAAATAATAAAGCAGCCAGATTAAAAAAAATGCGCCGCAGGCGGATCCGTCATACCATTCTTCTGGTTTTATTATTGATCGCAGTTGTTGGAGGCGGAGTTTTTGCTATTTATACTTTGCGTGGCGGTTCCTTAAGTGCACCGGTACTCCCTTTTAAAGCATCCAATGAATTTAATTCTTCGGTTACATCCAGAGATTCTCTGAAAGGGAACGGTTTTGCCAAGGATCTGGTAGTTTCAGCCCAGGATACGCCTCTTGACGGAGTGGCATTGGAAGCTGACCAGAAGGGACTTTTATTTGATCTTGCAAACAATAAAGTACTATTTGCAAAGGGTGCATATGAAAGAGTTTATCCTGCCAGTATTACCAAGATCATGACTGCCATGCTTGCCTTGAAATACGGCAATATGGACGAAACGGTTACCATTACCCAGGAAAATGTTACACTGGAGGATGGTTCCCAGGTCTGTGGATTTGGTGCAGGAGATAAGGTCACTATGGGACAGCTGGTACGGTGTCTTCTGGTTTATTCCGGTAATGATGCTGCGTCAGCCATAGCAGAACATATTGGAGGCACAACCGATAATTTTGTTGATATGATGAATAGCTATGCTGCACAGCTAGGTTGTACAGGAACCCATTTTTCCAACCCACATGGTCTTCAGGATGAGAACCATTATACAACTCCCTATGATATTTACCTGATGCTGAAGGAAGCGCTGAATTATCCATCCTTTACAGAGATCACACAGCTGCCTTCCTATACAGTAGAATATACAAAAGCGGATGGTTCCACAATGAGTACTGTGCTTGAAGCTACAGACCATTATCTTACAGGGGAAGCTGCAACACCTAAAGATGTAAAGATCCTTGGCGGAAAAACAGGAACTACAAGCCTGGCAGGCAACTGTCTGGCTCTTCTTTGCCAGAATGCATACGGACAGCCATTTGTATCCATTGTGATGGGAGCTTCTTCCAAGGAACTGCTTTACCAGGAAATGTCTTCTCTTTTACAGCATATTAACTAAACAGGTACGTCGCCCACAGGCGGTATCACCACATATGAAAGTTTCAAAATCTTATACCAGAATCAGAAAGTCACCTTATGCCAGGCATGATACATTGCATAGGGTGACTTTTTCAGACCACAAAATGATTTCCTATAATCTAATTAATTTCTTATAATCTAATCTGTAACATTTTACAGACTGGATTGTTATATAAGTAGAATACAAAGCACGGAACAATCCGTGTAATCATGATTTTGGTGTTTTGACACTAAAATCATACAAATAGTAAAGAAAATACTGCAGGCAGGAAAAACATGGATAAAAAGATATTGGAAGAAACCTATGGAAAATTTCAAAAAGAATTATATCTGTACCTGTTTTCCTTATGCCAGAACAGACAGCTGACAGAAGATCTCCTTCAGGAAACTTTTCTGAAAGCCTTCCTGTCCCTTTCGGACAGTCATGGAAACATACAGGCATGGCTGTACGCAGTGGCAAGAAATCTGTTTTACAATCATCAGAAAAAGGCAAAAAAGGAGGTATTGTCTGAAGATATTTCAGATGCCCAGCTTACAGAAGATATTTTAGATCAGATCCTTCAGGAGGAAAAACTGAAAACTCTCTATGATGGGATCCGAAAGCTGGATAACCGCAAGCAGGAAGTATTACAGCTACAATATTTTGGCTGCCTTTCCCAAAAAGAAATTGCGGCAGTGCTGCACCTGACTCCGGAGCATGTGCGTATCCTGGCATACAGAGCCAGAAAGGAACTTAAAGCATTAATGGATAAAGAATACCAGGAGGAAAGAAAATGACGTATAAGGAGCTTTTAAGGCTATATAAAGAGGGCAAATTAAATGAGCAGCAAAGGCAGCAAATAGAACAGGATATCCAGCGTCAGGATGCCATCAGTGAATATCTTTATGAAGAAGGGGATATTCCTGGTCTGGAAGACACTGTTTTTCAGACAGAAGAATCTGAAAAGGAACAATCTGAAAAGGAACAGTCTCCTGGCAAAAATATGGATTCATCAGAAATCTATTTTCAGGAAAAACTTACATCCCAGATTCAAAAGACTATCCGGAAAGCATTCATTAAACTGGGGGTGATCACCGGGGGGCTGGTTCTGGTAATCATCCTATGTGCTGTTTTTATTCTTCCCCAGGTGGTATCCCTGCTTTATTACAATCCTAACAGATCTGCTGGCACAAGCAGTGAAACTGGCATATCTACCACGCAGATGAGTCTGGATCTATCCGTTTATTCAGAACTTTTTCTGCCAGGAGAACACAGAGATTATGTAAGCGCAACGCCACTTGGTTATGGATCCTATGATATCCAGATTCCTCAGACATTTTCCAGAAATGGTAGATTTACTTCTGCAGGAGGAAAGCTGGTCCGGGGAAAGCTGACACTGTATGACAGTAATGTGCTTGCACAGCCGTTACTTCAGTTTTATATTCCGGGGGATACAAGTAACCGGGTTATTTATACAAAAGATGAACAGGGTAATGTAACAGAAAAGGATAGTATGAAAGACGATATTGCCGCTTCAAAAGAGCAGATTGCAGAGTACAGTGATACAGACTGGTATCTGGGATATGTTTCTTTGTCAAAGATCATGGATTATGACACATTTATCAGCTGGATTAATACTTTAGACCAGCAGGAAGTGCTGAATATAGGAGATCTGTGGTGTGCCATTTACGCCCAGGATCAGGAGGGACATTCTATTTCTTATCCGCCGGTTGGATTTTCCCAGGAGCCCTCCGGTTCCTCAATGAACTGGGACAGAGAAAAGTATCCTTATCTTTCCCTGTTAGATGATGAGAAGGAAGAATATACAGATATAACAGACGAAGCTACAATGAAAACCCATTTCCAGAGTATGCTGTCCTATATGGGTGAGCATGATGATATTCTGAAAATGCTTGGGCATTCAGACTGGACAGATGATTTTTCACAGATGAATGACTGGATAGAAGAAAATGGGCTGAAAACTTATGGTTTTGCAATATATACCCAGAAGGATACACTTCAAAAGCTGTATAATGACAGCCATGTAAGCTATATCCAGTCTGCACCTCTTTCATAAGTATGAATCACTGCGCATCCTCGCGGAGCGTTTATCTCAGGTGATATTACCTGTGAAAAGGATTACGAAACATGTAAAAATTATACAATTTTTATTAAAAAGGGCTTGCTATTTTTGATAATATACACTATAATTGAAACATCTTAAACAAGATTTTTAGCAAAAATTATTATATGTGTCTAAGGAGGAAAACAGCATGGTTGAACTGATTGTAGGAAAGAAAGGCAAGGGCAAAACAAAAGTACTTTTAGACAGAGTGAATGGCGCCGTTAAAGACGCTAATGGCAGCATCGTCTACTTAGACAAAAGCACTAAGCATATGTATGAACTGAACAATAAGGTTCGTCTTATTAATGTGACAACATATCCCATCAAAAATGCAGATGAATTTGTAGGATTTATCTGTGGGATTATTTCTCAGGATCATGACCTTGAGCAGATCTATCTTGACAGCTTCCTCAGAATTGCAAATCTTGAAGGTGCAGATGTTACAAGCACACTTCAGCAGCTGGATGATATCGGTAATACCTTTAAAGTATCTATTATCATCAGCATATCCCTTGACAAAGAAGAAATCCCTGAAACATTCCAGGACAAGATTGCAGTTGCTTTATAAGGATTTGCAAAGCTACATATAATTTAATTAATTAAGTATAAAATACAAAATGCTAAATTAAACCGCTGCAGAGGTTGAAAATTCTGTAGCGGTTTTTTATATGCCGTATAGCTTCATGCATCATATGTAGATATATAGTATGTAGATAATATAGCAGTTTCAGTTTATGCATCAGCATCTTTGTCTTTTTTCAACTGCACAATATTGGCAGCACGCCGTTTATTCTCATTGTTCATCTGAGCATAGTGTTTCTTGGTGGTATTTACGTCCTTATGGCCAAGTACCTCTGCCACCAGGTAAATATCACCTGTTTCCCTGTAAAGTGCCGTACCGTAGGTGCTGCGCAGCTTGTGAGGGGTGATCTTTTTATTGGTATTGATCATAGTGCAGTATTTCTTCACCATAACCTCAATACTGCGTACAGCCATCCGGTTGCCACGAAGAGAAAGGAAGAGTGCCTGTTCATCCGGGTTATCCTCTTTCAGAAGAAGAGACCTGGGAGACTGCGCCTGACTGACAGCCTTTTTTTGATCATTTTGATCAGATTCTGCTGTGTCTGTATTTGAATCAGCATCTGTATCAGAATCAGCATCAGCTGATCCATCCGGATAGCCAAGATAATAGGAGAGTGCGTCCCGGATATCATCTCCAAAGTAAATATAAGCCTCGTTTCCACCTTTCCGGATCACACGGAACGTCTGATTATTGAAGTCCACATCTGTCACATCAAGACCTGCAAGCTCGGAAACACGCATGCCAGTGCCTAAAAATGCAGTAAGGATAGCACGGTCACGGTTTACGGTCAGATTGTGGAATTTTTTCTGCCGGTCTGTCAGGTTCTTTGGCGTTTCCACAGCATCCATCAAATCGAAAATCTGTTCCTGATCAAGTGTAATGATTGCCTTTTCGTGCAGCTTGGGGCGTCTGACAGCATTTAAAGGATTGTTCTTTACAATCTGCCGTTTATTAAAAAAGCTGTACATATTGCTTAGTGCAGACAGCTTCCTGGCTTTTGCAGATTCACCATTTTTGTATACAATTCCATCAAATTCATAATAATTCAGAAATTCCATATACTCATCAATATCAGAGGAATTCAGTTCTTCAAGAACCTGCAGAGGAATGTCCTTGATCTGGCAGGACTGGTATAAGGGATTACAGGAAACAATAAACTGTAAAAACGTATAAATATCCCTGCAATAGCCGGTTTGAGTCCTTGGTGATGTAGATGTGGCAATCCCGCGTAAATAATCACTGCAAAACGGAGGCATCTTTTTCAGAAGCCCCCGTAAAGTGAGTATATTATTTATTTTTACGGATTCTGTATATTCATTCATAAAAAACACCTCAGTTACACATATATACACATGCTGAAAAACTGGATACCCGGAAGTAGTGCCTGCTTTTCATACATATTATTGCGTAAAATCTGCATTTCACGCAATAATAGATAGCACTTCCCCAATCCATATTTACACCATATTTACATGATTTTTTCATCTAATATAATGGTAAACGGTCCGTCGTTTTCCAGGCTTACTTTCATATCCGCACCAAATATGCCATTTTCTACAATAGGAACAATTTTCCTTGCTTCAAGGATCATATGCTCATAAAGTTCTTTTGCCTGATCCGGATCACCGGATTCTATAAAGCTGGGGCGATTGCCTTTTTTGCAGTTCGCATACAAGGTAAACTGAGAAACGATCAGAAGGCTTCCCTTCACATCTGCCAATGACAGATTTGTTTTTCCTTCACTGTCCTGGAAAATGCGCAGACCAAGCAGTTTTTTCAGATATTTATCTGCAATCTCCTTTGTATCCTCCCTGCCTACGCCTACAAACACAAGCAGGCCTTTTCCAATGCTTCCCACCAGCTTTTCGTCTACTTTTACCTCTGCGTGGTTTACACGCTGTATTAACAGTCTCATACTGCCCCTCCCCTTTGATGTTCTATATCTGCTGTCCGGTGTCCGCCACAGTGTGTTTTTATTTTCTCTTCTTTTTCATACCCTGATACCATTTGTTAATACGCTGTTTTACGGATACACATGTACAGTATATTTTAGCATAGACTACTTTGATCACTGCACATAATAGCTTCCATATCTTTACAAGATCTTCCCATACAATATCCCAGAAACGGGAAGATGGTCCTCTCCTCTCGGCTTGAGTTTTCTTGGGCTTTGCAGGCTTTTCAGGAAACTGGACAGGCTCTTTTGTCTCAGGATTCAGCCGGTCAATATTCATATAGGTATTTTCATCCTGTGGGAAATCCTTTCTTGCCAGCAAATGAAACAGGAATTTCTCCCAGGCTGCGTAAAGCACAGCAAATACAGGTACTCCTATGATCATTCCAGGAATGCCAAACAGACCGCCGCCAATAAGAATGGCTACGATCACCATGAAACTGGACAGACCTGTGGAATCTCCAAGGATCTTTGGCCCAAGAATATTGCCGTCAAACTGCTGTAATACCAGAATAAATATGGCAAAGTACAAAGCCTTGATAGGATCCACCAGAAGGATCAGTAAAATACAGGGGATGGCTCCCAGGTAAGGACCAAAAAACGGGATAACATTGGTAACACCAACCACTACACTTACCAAAGTTGCATAAGGCATATCCAGAAGCGTAGTCCCAATATAGCATAACACCCCTATAATGGCAGAATCCAGGATCTTTCCTGTGATAAAACCGATAAAGGTCTTACTGGTAAAACGCATGGAGCGGATAATCAAATCTGCCTGTTTTAAAGGAAACAAACCATAAGTGATCATCTTTCCTTTTGCTACAAACTTTTCTTTGTCTGCCATCAGATACAGAGAGACAATGGCACCGATTATAAAATTCTTTAAAAAATTAAGAATATCAAAAAATCCTGCGGATACATTTTTAAGCATTCCCTGCATCTGTGGAAGTATAGTGGTGGTAAGATAATTCTGGGCCTTCTGGGAAGACTGATTCAGAATATCAAAGGTATTCCCGTCCAGATCCCAGCCTTTTTCAACAATGGAATCAAGGAACTTTCTTACTGCATTCACATAATCAGGAAAGCTGTATATAAAATTCATGATGCTCCGGATCAATTCCGGAAGAATCATCATAACAAGGGCGTAAATAACGAAAAACAAAAAGCAGACACAAAGGATCACACAAATCCAGCGAACCACCTTCTGTCCTTTTTTCTGCAGAGTAATCTCCTTTTTATGAAAAACAGGATAAATCACTTTCTGTTCCAGAAAATTTACGATAGGACTCATTAAAAAGGCAATGGCAATACCATAAATAATAGGTGCCATGATCCCCATAAAATACCGAATCCCTAAGATCAAAGTCCCCATATGGAAAATTCCGTAATAAAAAAGCATACTTGCTGCAACTACTGCAAATGCTGTCACTCCTAAACGTAAATATCTGCTGTCCCAACGAAATTTCATATACTCCTTTATGCCTCCACTAACTCTTTTAAAAAGGCTGCCGCATCAGCGACAGCCCTCTCCTGCATGTCTATAATCTTACTGCTTACACTGGTCAAAGACCTGAACGGTCTGAATAATAGCCTGAGCTGCTCCTTCGATCCCCAGCTTGCCGCTGTCTAAGCAAAGGGTGTAGCCTGCTGCAGAGCCCCATTTCTTGTTTGTATAATAATTATAATAGCTGGCACGGCTCTTATCTGTTTTGTTGATCATATCCTTTGCTTCTTTTAAGGTCTTATTGTACTTGCCTGATATACGGCTGATACGCCAGTCAAGGTCTGCATGTATAAATACACTGAAACAGTTCTTATTATCTGCAAGTGCATAATCTGCACATCTACCCACCATAACACAGGGTCCCTCTCCAGCCAGCTTCTTGATGGCTTCAAACTGTGCAAGGAAAACCTTGTGGTTCATAGGCATATCAGTAAATCCAGCAGAAGAATAACCAAATGAATAGGTATCCATTACCAGAGAATAGAGAAAACTGTTGGTTGGTTTCTCATCGTGATTCTCAAATAATTCTTTACAAATGCCGCTGTCATTGGCTGCATGCTCAAGAAGTTCCTTGTCGTAACATTTGATACCAAAATATTTTGCAACTTCCTGTCCGATCTGTCTACCTGCACTTCCATATTCACGGCCGATGGTTATAATTGAACTTGTGCTGTTGTTCATATTAAGCCACTCCCTTCTGCATAAATTGATATCTCAATTATACATCAATTTTGCCAAATGTGCCAACTATTTTCTTAATTTTTCCAGAAGTTTTATAAAATATTCAGGCAGTGGTGCTTCAAACTCCATATATTCACCAGTACGCGGATGTACAAATCCAAGGATCATGGCATGAAGCGCCTGCCCCTGAAGGTGATATGGATTTCTGGCAGATCCGTAAACCTGATCTCCAAGAAGAGGATGTCCCTTACTTGCCATGTGCACCCTGATCTGATGTGTACGACCTGTTTCCAGCCGGCACTCACACATAAGTGGCATTTCCGAAACGCTCCAGAACCTGGTAATGGGTCACTGCATCTTTGCCGTTTTTGTAATTAATGGCCATTTTCTTACGGTCAATGGGATGACGCCCGATAGGTCCTTCGATCCTGCCTGTATCTTCTTTAAGGTTCCCACTGACGATCGCTCTGTACCGTCTTTTGATAGTATGCTCTTTTAACTGCTCTGCAAGGTCCTTATGGGCGAAATCACTCTTACATACCAGGATAGCCCCTGTGGTGTCCATATCGATTCTGTGGACGATACCCGGCCGCATAATCCCATTGATCCCGGACAGATGTCCCTGACAATGGTATAAAATAGCATTTACAAGAGTACCGGATAAATGACCGGCACTTGGATGCACAACCATTCCCTTAGGTTTATTTACCACCATCAGATCTTCATCCTCATAAAGGATGTCCAGTGGAATATCCTCCGGAAGAATATCCGGCTCTGTCAGCTCCGGAACAGTAAGAAGGATCTGATCCTCCTGCTGTACCTTATAATTTGCCTTTACCGGAATCCCATTTACGGAAATTTCCTGGTTCTTTAACAGCTTCTGTATATAAGATCTGGAAAGATCTGCATTTTTTTCTGCAAGATAACGGTCGATCCGAAGCCCACATTCCTCTTCGGATACGCAATAAGTAACACTGTTCATGCATGGCTCCTTTTCCAAATATTCCTAAGCTATCTTAATATGTTCCTGATCATCTGTTTTGGGAATGCTTTGTTTTTGACTTTGATTTCAGAAAATCAAAATCATTGTCATCCTTATATTTAAAAAGTACAAACAATACAGTAAGTATCCCTCCGCAGACCACATAAATATCCGCCACATTAAAAGTAGGAAAATCAATCAGAGAAAAATAAATATAATCCACTACATAACCTCTGAAAAAACGATCCACAAAATTGCCAAGCGCACCGGCAAATACCACCATATCAAGCACCATCAATGGAATATAATAGGCAGTTTTAGGCATACGGATATAAATATACAGGGCAAGTATAAGAAATAAAAAACACATGATCAGAAGAAACGGGATCTTCCCCTGAAGCATGCCAAAAGCCATGCCGCGGTTTTCAATGTAAGATAACTCCAAAACACCGGGAATCAAAATCTTCCCACTGGTATTTTTAAGGAAAACAATGGCCAGATATTTGGTAAACTGGTCGATCATCGTGAGCAAAAGAACAGGGAAAATCCAGAAAAGCAAAGCTTTTTTCTCTGAAAATAAAGGGGTCTGCTCTGTCATACACAGATCTCCCGGATCCCGGCAAGCATTTCCTCATCTGTAAGATCTGTGGAAATAAAGCTTTTACCCAATCCATCCATAAAAATAAATTTAATATGTCCACGTTCCATTTTCTTGTCTTTTTTGGTGGCCGATAATACTTTCTCAGGATCAAGTCCTGAAACAGTAAGCGGCAATCCATAGGATGCACAGCAGCTGCGAACCTGTTCATATTCACTGACAGTAAGAAGTCCTCTCTGCATGGAAATATATCCGGCTGCGATCAATCCCAGTCCTACACACTGTCCGTGAAGAAGCTGAAAATCCTTCAGCTTTTCAACTGCATGGCCAATGGTATGCCCAAGATTAAGTAAAGCACGCTCGCCCTTTTCCCTGGGGTCACGCTCTACCACGCCTGCCTTGATAGTACAGCATCTGCGAACCATGGAAGCAAGCACTGACAGATCCATCTGAGATACCTTTGCCTGGCAGTTCTGTACATACTGGAAAAAGTCCTTATCACAGATCAGCCCAGTCTTGATCACTTCTCCCATCCCACAGCTAAATTCTCTGGGGGGAAGAGTTTTCAAAGTAGAAAGATTCATATAGACCAGTCTTGGCTGGTGAAAAGCACCTACCATATTCTTATACTGTTCAAAATCCACGCCTGTCTTACCGCCTACACTGCTGTCTACCTGTGCAAGAAGCGTAGTAGGAATCTGGATAAAATCAATTCCCCGAAGATATGTGGCTGCACCAAAGCCGGTCAGATCCCCGGTAACACCGCCGCCAAGAGCAGCCAGGATCCCTGTTCTGTCCATTTCATGCTGAATCAGAAAACGGTACAAGTCTTTTACAGTATCCAGGTTTTTATTGGGTTCCCCTGCTGGAAATACAAACGTTAAGACTTCAGAAGCTGCCATGGACAGTTCCCTTTGGACTGCTTCTCCATACAATGCAGCAGTATTGGAATCAGCTACAACACAGATCCTTCTTCCTTCCATCTGCTCATCCATTAATACCTGGGAAAGATGGGAAAAGTCTTCCTCAAAATAAATGGGATAATGAAAATCACCATCTCTTTTTACAAGTAATTTTTCTTCTGCCATAATACCTCCATCATATATACTTGCGAATCGTAATACTATTCCGGCCTTTCTTGGTCTGTCTGGCGATCCCGTCGTAAATAAAACGTCCCTTGCCTCTTACAGAGATAATATCTCCCTCTTTCGGCTCATGGCCGTTGGACGTGATCAACTTGCCATTTACAAAAACAAGACCTCCCTCTATATAGGAAACCATGCTGCTGCGGGATGCTCCAAAAGCAAGTGCGATCAGGGTATCCAGACGTACTGAGGAACAGGTTCCCTGGATCTCCTGGAAATGTGCTTTTGGCATCAATCCCGGATCCTCTACCTTCTCTGCCAGAACAGTAGTATGCCGTACTCTGCACAGATTCTCAAGGAAAAAGCCTGTCATTTTAGAAAGACAGAAAAACCAGGCAGTATTGCCATCTACAAGAATATCTCCAACAACACTTCTGTCTACTCCAAGATTCAGGATCGCCCCAAGGTAATCCCGATGGGTTAAATCCTCTGAAAACTTTAAAGCCTTAGGAGTGATGCGGATACAATCTACCGGATATTCCCACTGAAACATAAGAGCATCAGGGTGAAAAGCAACCATCTGACGCTCAGCATTCTCATAGCCACCGTAAAATTCCACTACAACGCCCAGCTCCTGGAGTTTCTGGCTATGTACCATATTCTGTTCGTTTAAATTAAGAAAATCCGAAAAAGTGACGATATCACGCTGATAGGACAGCTTTGCCAGCTCACGGATTCTCTTAAGTAAAAATTCATCTTTTTCCATTTGAATGAATACCTGTTCTTATTAATAACCTGCTCTTACGGAAGGAACAGAACCCCCTAAAATATTCTGGAGATCACCTGTAATATCTACATTATACGGTCCAAGTACAAAAATATAACTTGAAATCTTCTGAAGGCTGCCATTTAAAGAATAGCAGGCACCGGAAGCAAAATCAATGATCCTCTGTGCAAGCTCAACATCAATCCCCTCCAGATTCAGGATCACGGTAGAATTGTCCAGAAGTGTGTCTGCAATCTCCCTGGTATCCTCCATTGAGGAAGGCTTGATCACACAAACTTCAACATTCTGGGACTGCCCGGATCTGCGGCTGCTTCTCATAGGGGTAATCTTGGAGGATGGTGCGGCGGAACGAACCGGTTTGTCTGCCTTCTCTGTCTGCTTTGCAGGAGCAGCTTTAGTGGCTGCGGCTGCCTTTACAGGACTTTTGGCAGGTGCATCATCAAAATCCTCGAATTCGTCAAATTCATCATCTGATGATTTCTTCTTTGCAAATTTCTCAAAGAATTTCTTCTTGGGACGTGCTTCCTCTTCATCATCAAGGAAATCATCATCATCTGCCCCATCCAGATCTTCATCCAGAAATTCATCATCATCGTAATCATCATTTAACTTGATCGCATCTAAAAATTTATCTAAAACGCCCATTTTAATCTCCAATCTTACTTATCTGCTGAATAATTCCTTTCACCAAAAATGCCTGTTCCCACACGCACCATGGTGGCGCCCTCCTGTACAGCAACCATATAATCACCGGTCATACCCATACTCAGGACACTCATAGTAGTATTATTAATGTTTTTGGCTTCAATGTCAACACTTAATTTTTTTAATTTGCGAAATATTTCCCTGTTATCCTCTGGATTTGAAACAAATGGCGCAATGGTCATAAGCCCTTTTACCTGAACATGGGGCAATTCTGAAATCTGCTGTACAAGAGGCAGTACCTCATCCATTTTCAGGCCAAATTTGCTTTCCTCTTCTGCAACATTTACTTCCAGGAGCACGGAAACAGTAACATTTTTCTTAGCAGCTTCTGTCTCAATAGTTTGTGCAAGGCGATAGGAATCTACGGAATGGATCATGTCCACCTTATCTACAATATATTTTACTTTATTACGCTGAAGATGGCCGATCATCTGCCAGCGGATATCTCCTGGCAAATGATCATATTTGTCCATGATCTCCTGAACTTTATTTTCACCAAACACTCTGGCTCCTGCATCATAAACCTGCTGAAGCATTTCTACAGGCTTGGTTTTGCTTACTGCCACCAGTGTTACTTCATTAGGATCTCTTCCTACAGCCTGGCAGGCATCCTGAATATTTTTAAGGACCTGTCTGTAATTATCTGCTAACATCTATAAGCCTCCTCCTGCTTTAATAAAGTATATCTTCTTCCTTAACTTTTGAAGCATCCTTCACAATATGATCATATCGTACCAGACCGTAATCCGTATCCTTGGCTACAATGGCATATTCTTCATTCTGATCTGCGATCTCTACCCTGCGGAACACGGCATATCCCTGGTTAATGCAGTATACGCCTTCCAGCATTTCCGTGCTGCCAATAATATACTTCTCCTTGGAATCCGGTTTCAGTATGGCATCCCCCTCTTTGAAGGAGCTTTTGTCAATATAATATGTATAAGTGACTTCCTGTGAATCATCTGTCACAGGATCTGCCAGTCTTGCATAGATACGTGGAGTTACAAAGGTGGTTACATCTTTGCCCTCTTTATTTTTATCTGCAAGCATAAACCCAATGTCAGAGCTATCTTCATTCCTGGTGGCATAAACAGCAGGAACTGTATAAAATTCCTTAGAAACAATGGATGTAAGAGGAATCTTCAACCCACTGGTAGTATTGGTCACAAGCTCTATATCCAGAAAACGGTCTGATGCATAACGGATCAATCCCTTACTGAAATCAATCTTCCCGTAATTGCTCCCATCAATGGTGATAATGGAAAAATCACCTGTCTGAGTCATATCATCCTTCAAAAATTTCACACGGATAGCCGTCCGGTCCGCAAGCTTTACTGCCTGTTTCTCGCTAAGAGGGATCAGCAGGCTCCATCTTTCATCTGTGATAATGGTATATACCGGATCGCCGGTTTTCACCTGGCTCTGAGTCTTCAGGTCCGTTTCCTGGTAGGAATTCTGGTTAAAATCTTCGGCAGTCAGTTCATCAACTGTTTTGCCTTCATAACCATCTTTGGCATAAAGAATGATCCCATCTGCCGGTGCCTTGCTGATATTCTGATTTCCAAGAGTAACGACCTGAGCAGAGGAATCGCTGACCACATTGCCATATTCATCTGTTACTGCAGCAACGGATGTCTCCTGTGTGACTCCTGCATACTGAAGGATCTCGCCCTCCAGCTGATATTTGAAACTATATGTGGAATTAAATTTACTTGGGGAAAAGCTTTTAGAAAAGCTTAACATATCACTGCGGATATTAGACAGCTCTTCTGCACTGAGGGACACCGAAGACTCCGGAACCTTGGTAGAGCTTAATCCATATACAGCGCCGCCGGCATTGATCTTACCGCCCTCCCTGGCGTAATAATTCACATATCCTCCGGAATCTGCCTTACATACACTTTCTTCCCGCAGTGAAAGCCCTGTATAGGTCTCATTTCTTGAAAGCGGTCCGGAAGACACCTGATAGGATTCGATATGGGACGATGTAAGATACATAAATGCACTGATGATCATATATAGAAAAAGCACGCCAAAAATAGCGGTTCCTATATTCAGACTGAATATTTTTCTCAGTTTTACAAGATGCTCTGTGATTTTGTGGGAAAAATTCTGATTCTGATTAGGCAAAAAAATGCCTCCTTTTTCTCTTCTCTGATTTCATTCCGAAATATTGTATCATTTTTCCCGGACAAAAACAAGGCGTTGAAGAAAGTTCACAGGAAGTCCATATTTTTATCTCAGTCGAGAAGACTCCCACCTCTTTCAGGTGGTGAGTAACTGCTTGACTTGAATTGAGGTACAGTAATCGGCTATGGTTGTCTATAAATATATTATGTCAAATACTATGATATAAATAATACCAGGACCGCTTTCCTGATGATGCATGGAAAGCAGCCCCGGTGCTTTGGAGTCAGGATACACAAACTGACTGCAGGATCTTTTGATTACTGGAAAACACGGAATACACCAAAAACCTTGCCAAGAATCTGGATATCACCATGAATGATAATAGGATCCATGGAGTCATTCTCAGGCTGAAGACGATAATATCCGTTCTCTTTGTAGAAGGTCTTCACAGTGGCAGAATCGTCCACAAGAGCTACTACAATATCTCCGTTAGATGCAGTAGGCTGCTGCTTTACAAGCACCTGATCACCATCAAGGATACCTGCATTGACCATACTTTCTCCCTTAACTTTCAGCATAAAGCTCTGGGCATTTGGCATAATCTCTGCCGGAATAGGAAAATATCCCTCAATATTCTCTACTGCAAGGATCGGCTGTCCTGCAGCAACTGTACCGATCAGTGGAACATTCACAACTTCTCTGCGTACCAGATTAAAATTATCGTCTATGATCTCAATCGCTCTGGGCTTGGTGGCATCTCTGCGGATATATCCATTCTTCTCCAGTGCTTCCAGATGAGCATGTACGGAAGAAGTGGACTTCAGATTAACCGCCTCACAGATCTCACGAACTGCCGGGGGAAAACCACGGTTCAGGATCTCATTCTTTATATAGTCAAGTATTTCCTGCTGTGTTTCTTACTGATTTTGCCATATGCCATAAGGATACCTCCATCAATTACGTGCTGTGTAACTGTTCAGTATCTTCCCAGTTACTGTATTTTTCTTTATCATACCACAAATCTTCATAAAAAGCAAACAGATATTCGGAAAATACGTTCGTAATAATTGGGGGCTTTTACTTCAAAAATTCTTCCATATCCAGAGTTTTGCCATCACGCCAGATTCTTTCCAGATCATAAAAAAGACGATTCTCCTCATCAAATACATGGACGATCACATCGCCATAATCCATAAGGATCCAGCTGGAATTGCGCACTCCTTCTACCTGCTTAGGTTCAAAGCCGGCACGGCCAAGCTGCTCTTCTACATTATCTACCATTGCCTGCACCTGGTTCTGGTTGGAACCGCTGGCAATTACAAAATAATCTGCGATCACGGAAACATCATGAATATCGATCACCTTGATGTCACGTCCCTTTTTTTCATCTAATGCACGGCATACAAGCTGTGCCATCTGCTTTTCTGTAGTCATTTAGTCTGCACCTTTCCTTTCTGTAAGTCATTATAATAAATAAAGGCTTTTCTGGACATTTCATCAATAGCATCCGGGTCTGTGTCCAGATAGGCGAGGGTATCTTTCAAAATTTCATACATACATGCATCCAGGTCCTGGAAAGCCATCTTACGGATCTTGGGAAGATTGGGTGCCTTATCACGCATAGGTTCTATATAGTCCGCAATGTAGACGATCTTTTCCAGAAGAGTCATTTCCGGTTTTCCAGTGGTATGCCAGGTAATGGCTGACAATATTTCAGGATCTGTAATATGATACTTTTCTCTGGCAATGTATGCACCAAGTTTGGCATGCAGCAAAAAAGGATGTACCTTTTCAAAATCTGTTACGGGAATTTTATTTTTACTGCAAAGTTTTAATTTCTTTTTGTTAGGAATGCATTTGGCACAGTCATGGAGCAATCCTGCAGCCTGTGCTTTTTGCAGATCACAGCCATGAACCATAGCAAGGCTTGCGCTGGTATACATCACACCCATCGTATGCAAAAACCTTGGCTGATCAAGATACTTTGCCAGTTTTTTTTCTATTTTGCCAAAATCATATGGCTCCATGTTTTTTACTTCTTTCTTCAATCTCATCACCTCTGTGATAAATATGGTTCTCTTCTATATACGAGATCACCGAATCCGGTACATAATACCGCAGACTCTTATGTTCCCTGCACCACTGGCGCAGGAGCTGGCTGGAAACATCAATGTTCATCGTATCCAGCAGAAGAAAACAGCCCTGGTATTTACTGGTAAGCCGTTCCACCTCCATGCACAGCTTCGTGACCGGCATATGGTTTCTTACAGCAACCACCAGCGTACAGGCCTGACAGATCCGCCCCGGCTCCATCCAGGTTTCAAAAGAAAAAAGTGAATCTGCCCCAATGATAAAGTAATAATCCGTATCCGGATGTTCTTTTTTCAGATTTTCCAGAGTCCGATAAGTATAAGTATACCCTTCTTCATTCATTTCAGTAAGAGATAAAGCAAAGTGAGGATTTCCGTTAATGGCACGGCGGACCATTTCCACCCGTTGTTCATCACTGGCTCTTCCTGCACGGTTTTGCTTATGGGGAGGATTACCTGCCGGCATAAAAAGTACCTGATCCAGGGAAAACTGTTCATATGCTTTTTCACCAAGGATCAGATGCCCCATATGGATAGGATCAAAGGTACCGCCCATAATACCGATCCGCTTTCTTTTGCACTCCATCTGTCAGACCTCCAGAAAAAACTTAAAAATTTATTTGCCAGGAAGGACGATCTTCTTCTTATCGTCTTTGCCTTCTCTGTATAAAACGATTTTCTTACCGATCACCTGTACCACCTGGGAATGGGTACGTTCAGAAAGAACCTGTGCCATTTCTTTTGGATCTTCCATGCAGTTCTGCAGGACGCTGAT
>NZ_JAYFUY010000165.1:0-13753 GCF_059933065.1 Blautia sp. HA3515
GATACCATTGATTCCCCGGGAGAATATGCGGAGTCCAAGAGATTTAGCGTAGGTCTGGCCTGCTTTTCTTTTGAAGCAGATGTAGTAGGGATCGTACAGGCCGCAGACGAGCCATTTAATCTTTTCGGGGAGGGATGCCAGTCCTTTATTCTGCGTCCTCTTATTGGGATCATCACGAAGATCGATTCCCCTTATGCCAATATCCCTATGGTACGCCAGTGGCTGGAGAATGCCGGCTGTGAACGGATTTTCCTTGTGAACAATGTGACCCGGGAAGGAATAGATGAGCTCCTTGATTATCTTTCTCAGGATACGCCCAAGCTTACCATGGAGGAGGCCAGGTACAGACAAAGCCTGGGACTTAATGAGTGGGATCCTATTCCGGCGGAAGCAAAGTAGTTATATCCGGGTTATATCCGGCGGAAGCAAAGTAGTCTGATTATTGACACTAAAAATACGAAATGATATAATATAAAAATTGTAAATTACCAGGCGTGGTCAGGTCAGGCATGACCTGTTAAAGGAAATCCGGTGAGATTCCGGAACCGTTTCACTGTGTGAAATGTCACAGAGGCATTTTTAGTCAGCATATCCAACACGTTGTTAAGAGGACAGAGGCTCACAGCAGATCGTGGGGCTCTGTTTTTGTTACTTATTTGTACTATTACAGGTAATATCCCAGGTGCCGTCAACGGAAGTAATCGGAATATATTTTACCAGAGTGCACAGTAACGATAAAATACCAGGAGAGACCAGCTTACTTATGTACATAGATCAGAATGAACCGGGATGGAATACATTAAGATTCGACTCCCGTACCTATACATTTCAGGATACCAAAAAGGAAAAAGAACAGTGTGGGGTGATCCCGCCGGAATATATCTTTGTTGATGACAAGTGTTTTATGGGGAATGGAAAGATCAAAGAGGTAATACTTCCGCCTAAATGCAGGATCATTGGAAGGCAGGCATTTGAAGGATGCCAGTTCCGCAAATCCGTACAATTCCCGAATACATTAAAAGAGATCAAAAAGCGTGCTTTTGCAGAGAACCATAATCTGCGGCAGACAGTATTTCCTTCCTCCTTGGAAATCCTTGGGGCACAGGCATATAGAGAATGTAATAATCTGAAAAAGGTTGTTTTTTCGCAGGCTTCCAGATGTACAGTCATTCCAGAGGGAGCTTTTGATTCCTGTGTACGGCTGAATGAAGTTATTTTACCTAAAAGCGTGCGTGTGATTGATAACATGGCTTTTTACAGATGTAAGGAGCTTAAGAAGATCCAGCTTCCTTCCTCTTTACGTTTTATTGGAGAGCAGGCATTTTATTTTTGTGGGCTTGAAGAATTGGTACTGCCGCCAGGATTGGTTGAGATTGGGGACAGCGCATTTTTCAGATGCAAGAACCTGCGTCATGTAAGGATCCCCCAAAGTGTGCGAACGTTGGGACGCTGGGTATTCCATGGCTGCAGCAGGCTGGAATATCTGGATATTTTCCATGATCCTGAGTATATTGGTCCCTGGATCGTGAATAAAAGCTGTACCATCCGATGCAGAAAGGGAAGTAAAATAGACGCTTATTGCGATGAATACGAATTAAAAAGGGAGATATCTGTGAAGAAGACCGAAAGGAAGGCTGAAGCCTTTGAGGCAGTGGATACCTTTTCCAGGTGTCATCCGCTGTTGAATTTCTTTTATTTTGCTGTTGTGCTCATATTTACCATGTTCTGCCAGCATCCGCTGATTCTTGCAGTTTCCTATGCCGGGGCTGTAAGCTATGGGATACTGCTGAATGGAGCAGGAAAGACCTTGAGGCAAAACTTTCTTTTTACATTGCCTGCTCTTTTGATCATTGCCCTTCTGAATCCTATGTTCAACCATTATGGTGTTACCATGCTTTATTATATAGAAAGCAGCGGGAACTGGGTAACTCTTGAAGCGCTGGTATACGGCGTGGTACTTGGAACGGTGATGTTTGTAGTGATCCAATGGTTTTCCTGTTACAATCAGGTAATGACCAGCGACAAGTTTGTTTATTTGTTTGGCAGGATCATACCTGCATTGTCTCTGGTGTTATCCATGGCTCTTCGCTTTGTGCCGGAGTTTCTGCACCAGCTGAAGGTGTGATCCGTAACGGACAGAAAGGGATGGGCAGAGATGTATCAGAAGGCAGTTTATTCCGGCGTATCCGGTATGGGCTGAATATCCTGTCTATTTTGATCACCTGGGCATTGGAGAATGCAATTGAAACTTCAGATTCCATGAAAAGCCGAGGGTATGGCCTTCCTGGACGGACTGCTTTTTCCATATACAGGTTTACAAACAGAGATAAGTTCCTTGGGACAGTCATGGCCTTTTTGTCCTTGATTTTTACTGTGGGCATTGCTAAAGGGGCAGCTTATGCCTCTTATAACCCGCGGATCCTGCTGGCTGGATTTACGATCCAGGGCAGGACATCTCCTGTATCGGCTGGCAGCTTTTTCACTGCTGCCACCTATTTGTGTTTTGGACTTTTTTGTTTTTTACCTGTGATCCTGGAGCTACAGAACAGATCCATCTGAAAAACAGCCGAAAGCATGCAGGTGCGGATATTGGTATGACATACCGGCGGATCTATGAAGAACTGGAACAGGAAGGATAAGACTTATGAATATTGTGGAGATATGTGACTTTTGCTTTGCCTATCCGGATAGTTCCAAAAGGGTACTG
Source organism: Blautia sp. HA3515 (assembly GCF_059933065.1). Taxonomy (NCBI): domain Bacteria; kingdom Bacillati; phylum Bacillota; class Clostridia; order Lachnospirales; family Lachnospiraceae; genus Blautia; species Blautia sp. HA3515. Next base: position 2,708 of record NZ_JAYFUY010000165.1, read on the forward strand.
GATCATACAAAGCTGATGATCAAAGAGGGCACTTTAAACATTATCTGCGGCAGAAGCGGATGTGGGAAAAGTACCCTTTTGCGTCACCTTAAAACAGCCCTTGCACCTTATGGGAAAACAAAAGGGGAGATCCTCTATAAAGGGAAAAGCCTGGCTGAAACAGATCACAGGACGCAAAGCCAGGAGATCGGGTTTGTGATGCAGAATCCGGATAATCAGATCGTTACCGATAAAGTATGGCATGAGCTGGCCTTTGGCCTGGAAAGCCTTGGATATGACAGCGAAACCATCCGGCTTAGGGTGGCAGAGATGGCCAGCTATTTTGGCATCCACCAGTGGTTCTACAAAAATGTATCAGAATTATCAGGGGGACAGAAGCAGCTTCTGAATCTGGCTGCTGTTATGGCAATGCATCCTTCCCTGCTGATCCTGGATGAGCCAACCTCCCAGCTGGATCCCATTGCAGCCTCTGACTTTCTGGAAACAGTAAAAAAGATCAACCGGGATATCGGCACTACTGTGATCCTGACGGAGCACAGGCTTCAGGAGATCCTTCCATATGCAGATCAGGTGTATGTGATGGCGGATGGACGGATACAGATGCAGGGAACGCCAGGAGAGGTTGGAGCTGGTCTTCACGATGCTGATAAGGGAATGTTTCTTTCCATGCCTGTGCCTGTACAGATCTTCAGTGCAGTGGAAGGAACAGGAGAATGCCCTCTTACCGTAAGCCAGGGAAGAAGATGGTTGGGTGAGTATGTAAAAGCTCATCCCCAGATCCCTACAGGTATAAAGAAAACGAAGGCGGCTTCAGGTTCGGCAGAGCCTGCCATTCAGGCAAAGGATCTGTGGTTCCGATATGAAAAGGATGGTCAGGATGTGGTCAGGGATCTTTCCCTGCAGATCAATAAAGGGGAATTCTATGCACTTGTAGGAGGAAATGGTACAGGCAAAAGCACCACCTTATCTTTGCTGTCAAGGGTGAACCAGCCATACAGAGGAAGGATTCGCCTTTATGGCAGAGATCTTCGTTCTTATAAGGATAAAGAATTGTACTTTGGATGTCTGGGAGTGCTTCCACAGAATCCTCAAAGTATATTCCTGAAGAAGACGGTATTGGAGGAGCTGTATTCTGTGATCGGAGGAAAGAAAGAGCGTATGTCTTTGGAGTACCAGTCCCAAATGAAAAAAGAAAAAGCAATTGAAGGGATGGTAAGCCTGACAAAGCTGGAAGGTCTTCTGGAACGCCATCCCTATGATTTAAGCGGCGGAGAACAGCAAAGACTTGCCCTTGCCAAGGTGCTTCTTCTGCGTCCAAAGGTCCTTCTGATGGATGAGCCAACAAAGGGAATGGACGGAGAATATAAGGAAGAACTGGGAAAAATATTGAAAAAGCTTCAATCTCATGAAATGACCATATTTATGATCTCACATGATATAGAATTTGTGGCAGAGTATGCAGATCGGGCAGGATTATTTTTTGAAGGAAATATTGTAACTGAGAATGATGTAAAAAGCTTTTTTGCAGGGAATAATTTCTATACAACAGCAGCTAACCGAATGGCAAGACAATATTTTCCGTATGCAATAACTGGAAAGGATGTGGTTGTATGCTTACAGAACGGGAATTAGACCATTTCCTGGATAGCTTTCTTGCAATACCTGGGGAAGAACCGGCTTCCAGAGAGAATATCAGTGAAGCAGAAGAGAACCTGGAGGAATATCAGCTGCTAGCGGACGGACTGATCATCCGACAGATGGAAAAAGATGGTAAGGGAGGGCGCCGCACCTGGTTCGCCCTTGTGCTGATGCTGCTGATCGTGCCGGCTTTATTATATCTGTCTGTGAGGATTTTCCATGGAAAAAAATATATGATCAGCAGCCTGATCGTTGTATCTGCAGCTATGCTGCCATTTTTTATGATGTTTGAAGGCAGGAAGCCTAAGGCAAGGGAGATCATGGTGATCGCTGTGCTCTCTGCACTTGGAGTCTGGACAGCAGAGCTGCTTTTTCATGGTGCCAAGCTTTAAGCCTGTGGCTGCCTTTGTGATCCTTACCGGGATTCTCTTTTGGAGGCGAGGCAGGCTTTCTGGTAGGCTGTCTGATCATGCTGATCTCCAATATGTTTATGGGACAGGGGCCCTGGACACCATGGCAGATGTTTTCCTTTGGAATCATTGGATTTCTTGCAGGGATCCTGTATAAAAAAGGAATCCTGAAGGCCAGAAAGGCAGATCTTTGTATTTATGGTTTTCTAAGCGTAGTGCTGATCTATGGTGGGATCATGAATCCGGCCAGCGTCCTTATGGCCTATGGGTATATTACAAAGGAAAGCCTGCTGGCTTTTTATATTTCAGGGCTTCCGGTAGATCTGGTACATGCAGCATCTACAGTGGTCTTTCTGTGTATCATGAGCCGGCCCCTGCTTACAAAGCTGGAAAGGATCAAGGTCAAATACGGGCTTATACAGCGGTGAAATGAGGTAAAATTAATATATGATATATATCAGCCATTTATTTCCGGATGACCAGATGGAGGAGTTGATCCGTCAGACCGGGATGGGAGTAGAAAGCATTGACTTTTCAATTGCAGATAACCTGGATCATTTCTCTGAATCCATAGACACATACAGGGAAAAATTAAAAAAGATGGGAACCAGGGAACTGATTCTCCATGGTCCTTTTCTGGATGTGAATCCGGCGGCCTATGACAGACTGGTACGGGAGGCAACTATGACGCGGTTTGACCAGTGTTATCAGGCAGGTTTGCTTCTTGGAGCCAGAAAGATCGTTTTTCATTCCGGAATGAATCCTTATGTATATTATAAACAGGGCTGGGCAGATCAGGTGTCACGGTTTTTCAGTGAATTTATGGACGGCAGGCAGGAACTGGAAATTGTACTTGAGAATGTTTTTGATGATGACTGGGAATTACTGTTAGATGTATACAAGAAAGTAGATCATCCTAAGTTTAAACTTTGCCTGGACATTGGACATGCACACTGCTATTCATCTGCGGATGTGCAGGAGTGGGCGAAAGCTCTTGCACCTTATGTGACACATGTACATGTACATGACAACCTTGGGGACAGAGATGCACATACAGGTCTTGGACGGGGAAATCTGCCTTATCAGCAGGTGCTGGAAAGCCTTCCCCTTACTGAAGAACGGACATGGACCATTGAATGTATGAAAAAAGAGGATGTACAGCTATGCTGGGAGAAGATCAGATCACTGGAAGGAGGAGCCTTATAATGGTGAGAGAATATAAAATAAGAAAATGGCTTCTGATAGGCGGGCTGTGGGCAGTAATGCTTACAGGCTGTGGGAACAGCAGCAAAACACCAAAGGATGCTGTTAAGAAAACGGCTGCTTACGAAATGGAAACGGTTACTTCTCCTGAATCCAATACCCTTGGGGGAGAGTGGACTGTGCTGGCACTTGCCAGATCCGGTGCCAAGGTGGAAGATAATTATTATGAAAAATATAGAGCCAACCTGGAAAAAAGAGTAAAGGAACAGGAAGGCGTATTAAGTGATAACCGTTATACGGAATATTCCAGGGTGATCCTTACCCTGACAGCCATCGGGGACGATCCGAAAGATGTTGCAGGCTATGATCTGACAAAGCCTTTGGAGGATTATGACACCGTGGTTTCCGAGGGACTGAACGGCGCTGTCTTTGCGCTTCTTGCCCTGAATGCAGACCGCTTGGATGTGGAGGGACCGCTTGAAAAACAATATTTGGATTTTATCCTTGAAAAGGAAAAGCCGGAAGGCGGTTTTTCTTTAAATGATCAGGCAGATACAGCAGATGTGGATATCACTGCAATGACTCTGGCCTGCCTGGAGCCTTATCAGCAGGATAAGGATATAAAAGAAACCATAGAAAAAGGGATCACCTTCCTGGCGGATGCCCAGGATAAGGATGGAGGATATACCGCATATGGAACAAAAAGCTCAGAATCCATTTCCCAGACAGTGATCGCCCTTTCCACATATGGGGTGGACTGTAATGAAGACAGCCGGTTTAAAAAAGACGGGAAGGGCCTTTATGACAGACTGATGGAATTTTCAACGGGTGATGGAGGCTTTGCCCATATTCCAAAGGGAGAGGCAGATCCTTTGGCAACTGACCAGGCTTTCTGTGCACTGGCAGCCTATCATAGATTACTGGAAAAGCAAAACAGCTTTTATAATATGACTGATAACAAATAGAGGGAGGATAGGATATTGGCTGATAAGATCACCCTGCTGCAGGAACAGCTTGGGAAAATCATAAAAGGGAAAAAGCAGATTACAGACAAAATGCTGATGGCAGTGCTGGCAAAAGGACATATCCTGCTGGAAGATGTACCTGGGGTAGGTAAGACTACCACAGCTCTGGCTTTAAGCAGGCTGATGGGTATGGATTTTAACAGGATCCAGTTTACACCGGATGTGGTGCCGTCAGATGTAACCGGATTTACCATGTACGACAAAGTCTCTGGTCAGTTCCTTTACAGACCAGGGGCAGTGATGTGCAATCTGCTTCTTGCAGATGAGATCAACCGTACCTCCAGCAAGACCCAGTCTGCGCTTCTGGAGGTTATGGAAGAAGGAAGGGTAACAGTTGATCAGGAAGCCCATCTGGTACCTCAGCCCTTTGTGGTGATCGCTACCGAAAACCCGGTAGGCTCCCTTGGAACACAGCTTCTGCCGGAATCCCAGCTGGACCGCTTTATGGTCAGCCTGAGTATGGGGTACCCGGATCATGACAGCCTGGTGGAACTGCTTCGTGACAGACAAAAAGAAAACCCTTTGGAACATACAGCACCTGTGCTTACAAGAGAGGAACTGCTTTCCCTTCAGGAGCAGGTACAAAAGGTATATGTATCCGATGCAGTGCTGGACTATGCCGTTTCTCTTGCAGAGGCTACCAGGGCAGATGAGTTGATCACCTTAGGCTTAAGCCCCAGAGGTACTTTGGCTTTGATGCGTATGGCCAAGGCTCATGCCTTTATGGAGAAACGGGATTATGTGGTGCCAAAGGATGTACAGGCAGTATTCGCAGATGTGGCAGGCCACAGGATGGTGCTGGATGCCAAAGCCAGGTATGAGGACAAAGGTTCGCGACAGATCCTGGAGCAGATCCTTTTACAGGTGCCTGTGCCAAGGGTAGACGGATGATGAAAAGCAGGCTGATCTGGCTTCTGTGGCTGGCGGGCATGGCGGCTGCATCAGTATTTACAGGGGAATATCTGTATATGGCGTTGCTTCTGATTTCCTGTGTGGCGTTTGTGATGTCCGGGATCCTTCTGATCTGTACAGGACGTAAGCTGCAGGTTCAGATCAAACTGCCAAGAGCAGCAGAAAGGGGCAGGGAATTTACAGGGGAGCTGCAGGTTCGGAATCTTTCGATCCTTCCTGTTTTTGCAGGAAAAGGAAAGCTGTGGTGGGAAAATACACTGACTGGAGAAAAGGGATGGCTGCCCATAAGCTTTTCCTTGCAAAGTAAAGGCAAACAGATCATTGAATTTCAGGGGGAGAGCAGTTGGTGCGGATGTGTTGCCTTTACTTTTGGAAAATGGTACTGCCAGGATCTTTTCCATATTTTTTCAGGAAAAAGGCAGACAAAAGAAAGCAGGGAAGTGGTAATCATGCCTGACAGACAGAAAAAAAGCTTTTCTTTTCTTTTGGGAGAGGGCTTTGACATGGAAAGCTTCCGCTATTCGGGGATGCGCCCCGGTGATGATCCTGGAGAAACATATGATATCCGGTCATACAGGCCAGGGGACAATATCCGTCAGATCCACTGGAAGCTTACAGGTAAGCTTGATGATGTGATGATCCGGGAAAAAAGTTATCCTGTAGATGACACAGTATTGCTTCTGGCAGAAAGCTTCCAGAAGGATAGAAACCCATTAGAGAGCAGAAGCAGCAGCTGAAGTATTTGCTGCAATTCTGGAAGACTTTATGGAACGTAAGATCTCCTGCCAGGCTGGGGTTTATGACAGGTCTGCAGGAAGGCTACATATACAGAAGATCGGTACCAGGGAAGATCTGGAAAGAGTTCTTTATCTTTTCCTGCAAAGCACAGGAACTAAAGATGAACCGGTAGTTGTACGGAAATATCTGGAAAATCCAGGTACAGTAAGATTTGCAGAGTATATCTATCTTACAGGGGAACCGGAGGATATCTCTGCACAGTTTCTGAAAAACAGGGGACAGATTACTGTCCTGAAGTGCGGAGGCAAAGGCTCAGACAGCGAAGGAGTTCAGATTACATGGAAGTTTGGCTTACAATGCCAGGACAAAAACAAAAAACAAAATACAGACAGCAGCTGCCCGGTATTTTGCTGGAAGCTGGGCTGATCCTGGGCATTTGCGGGGCAGGGATATTTTTGCTTCTTGAAATGCTTACAGGGGCCGCAGACAGACTGCCTTTTTTATGCAGTGTGTTTATTACGGCACTGGTCTGTTTATTTACCGAAACTATGAAAAAAGGCAGACAGATTACAGGAACCCTGATTTTTCTGATTACAGGAATCATTATTTTTTTCTTTCGCAGGCTTTTACTGGCAGGAGCTGTTGTATTCTGGAATAAAGGGGCAGACCTGCTTGGGAGCAGTGCCGGGATCTATCTTGTACGGTATCAGACTGTTACAGATTTGGATACGGAGCTGGCTGCAACGGTTTTTCTGGTCTGCCTTGGGATAGCTGCCGGAGCAGCAGGGTATCTTTTTTTTCGCTGGCGGATCAGTTTGATATTGGTTTTGTATGGTTTGGTGCCTGTGTTGCTTATGGTGCTTACCGGCAGTTTCCCGGATCCTGGTCTTTTTGTTATTTTTTATTTCTCCCTGGTGCTTAGCTTGATCCGGATGCACACAGGCAAGGATGCCTTTGCACAGGATCTGGCTTTTGGGGAGGGTGTACTTTTCCTGGCAGCTGTGATTTTGGCAGCAGGACTGATTCTTGCAAGAATACTTCCCCAGGAAGAATATCAGGATCTGCAAGTTGTGTCTGATGCAAAGGAAAAAGCAGGAGAAGCCTTGTATGATCTTCGTTTTAAAAAAGGTCAGTTAAATGGTCTTACCTGGGGAAATCTGAAAAATACAGGAAATTGGACGGGTTCTGATGAAACGGCTCTTAGAATCTCCATGGAAAAGCCTCAGCCCATGTACCTGCGTGGCTTTGTGGGCTCAAGGTATGATGGCAGCAGCTGGAAAAGCATAGATCCTTCCAGTGCTTATCAGGAACGTAATCTTTTTTACTGGCTGCATCAGAAAGGCTTTTATGGGGAAACACAGCTTGCCAGTGGTGCCAGGCTTACAGATACCAGCATCAGCAGCCAGAAGGTCAGCGTAAAAAATCTGGCTGCGGACAGCCGATATCTTTATACACCATATGAAATGCAGCTGCTTCCGGAAGGATGTCAGGGAGAGGATGGACTGGCAGACAGTACAGTTGGCGCAAAAGGATTTTGGGGCCAGCGGAGCTATTCTTTTACCACTGTTCAGCCTCTTACCAGCCAGTTTACAGACCTGGGGGCACAGATATACCAGCTGCTTGCTTCCGGGAAGTATCTGGGATACAGGCAGGCAGAAAGCTATTACAATGCTTTTGTTTATGCCAATGACCTGCAGCTGCCAAAAGCTCTTGAAAGCTTATTTAAGCAGGAACTGGGAGATGCAGGAGACAGAAATCAGGGACATACGGATTACTACACAGCCATTACCAGGATCCGAGCTTATCTGGAAAAGCATATGACATACAGCAGTGCAGCAGATCCTTACAGCAAAAGTGGGGATTTTGTCCGTGAATTTCTGGAAGATAAGAAGATTGGCCATAGTGTACATTTTGCAACAGCAGCTGCCTTAATGTTCCGATATTATGGCATTCCTTCCAGGTATGTGGAAGGATATCTGGTCACTTCTGCAGATATACAGGATACGGAAACAGGAGAGCCCTTGGAAATACCAGGGAAAAACGGTCATGCCTGGACTGAGATCTATATTGATGGGCTGGGCTTTGTGCCAGTAGAAATGACTCCTGAATATTATGGGGTTATGGAAGAGGCTGACTTGAAAACAGGCCTGGAGGCAAAGGGCAGACAGGCAAAGGCAGTGCCAGAAGAAACACAGAACATGCAGGAAGAGGAAAATATACAGACTCACTGGAGTCTGAAGCTTGCCTTGTTTGGCATAGAAAAATTTCTCCTTCTTTTCCTGGCTGTTTTTGATGGTTTCTGCGTGCTTTTTATTTTTACTGTGGTTATGCTTCGGATACGTGCTTCATACAGGCGCAGGAAACGGTTTTTTAGCAGAGATGACAAGAAAGCGCTTTGCGCAATGGCCGGATACGCAGAGGATCTTTATAGCAGAGGAGAGAATGGGTATTCCAAAAGGGCAGAGGAGCTGTATCAGCAGGTTTATCAGGCGGGGCAGAAGGCGGCTTTCAGCCCGCACAAAATACAGCTTCAGGAAAAGGATAACTGCAGGGAATGTATCCGTATCCTGAAAAAGGAATTAAAGAAACAGAAAAACTGGTTTGACAACTGGGTTATGAAATATATTGAAAGGCTATATTAAAGAAAGCAATGAAAAAAAGGAGCAAGGGAAAAAACAGGAAAAACAAAATATGGACAAATGTTCTTCCACTGGCATTTTTGATGCTCTTTCTGGCTGTGTTGTACAGCGGATTTCGTCAGGAAAAGCAGGAGATCCAGACAGATCCTATTCAGGGGATCAATGCCCAAAGTTCCTTAAAGGGATATCTTGGTAAGGGATATGCATATGGTGGACAGGACAAAGGAAACAGTCAGGGGGAACAGGATTTTATCCAGCAGGCTCAGACTTTGCCTGAACCTACGGTAACACCCCAAGAAAGAAAAAATAACACCTTCTCCTGTGCCTGCTGTAACGCCTGCAGATCCAGAAGAAGAAATACAGGATAAGACAGATCCAACCCCTGTTCAGGTGACAGACGCACCTGCAGTGCCGGATCCGGATTCTCAGACCAATACCATTGTATATGAACCTTCAGGGGAAGAAAACAGCACAGAGCATGAGGAAAATGCTTCTGATCAAAATGATGACCGTAATCAAGATGGCGCACAGGTACCGGTAACGCCTGCTCCTACAGAAGCACCTACTCCTTCACCGGTGCCTGAGGAACCGGTAAATCAGTATCCTACGGTTGCCACAGATCTGACAGATGGAGAAACGGTCAATGCTTCTTACCGAACTTTCTACGTACAGGCAAAGGACTGGTATGGCAACAGCCTTTCGGCTTCGGCACTTGAGATCACAGGGAATGGACAGCGGCTTTCTTCCAGAGGAGAGCCTTCTGATGGAATCTTTGCCTACCGTTTGGATCTGACAGAAGGAGCTAATACCATAGACATCCGTGCTACAGATGAGGAGGGCAGATGTACCACTCTTCCTGTGTTTACTATTTATAAAGGCTCAGAGGAGGAGCAGCAGCCTGCAGGATCTGTGACCATCAGTATTGAAGCTGGTACCATTGGTCTTGGAACTATTCTTCCATCTACCGCCATAGGGTTTTATCAGGGAGAACAGCTGTCTTCCGTACTTTTAAGATTTTTGCAGACCCAGGGCTTTGACTGGAGGAATGATGGGGATGTTTCCGGAGGCTTCTCACCTGAAAGCCATTGGGAGAGGCGGGATTGCTGCCAGCGCTGCTATTCCGCAGGAATCTGATGGATCATCTGGTCGCTGCCAACTGTCAGCTGTCAGAGCATGATGCCAACTGGATCGGAGAATTTGATTTTACAATGGAATCCGGATGGCTGTACTTTGTAAACGGAGAATATATGAATGTGGGAATGTCTGCTTATTTTCCGGCAGACGGAGATGAAATACGGCTTCGCTTTTCCCTGTATTCCGGTGCTGATGTAGGGGCCGGCCAAACAGGAGAAACATGGGGGGACTGGTAATGAAACGATTATTAACAGGAATGCTTCTTGTAGTTTTTCTTCTTGGGTCTTTGCAAACCGAAACAGGAGGAGAAACGATACCAACCGAAAATCCATTGCCCACAGAAGGACCTGTGCTTACAGAGATCCCGGCACCAACGGAAGTGCCATTGCCAACGGAAGTGCCATTACCAACAGAAGTGCCATTGCCAGCAAAAGCGCCGGCACCAACAGAAGTGCCACTTCCAACGGAAGCGCCGGTACCAACAGAAGTGCCATTACCAACGGAAGCGCCGGCACCAACAGAAAATCCATTGCCAACAGAAGCACCATTGCCAACGGAAGCACCACTGCCAACAGAAGCACCGCTGCCAACGGAAATACCATTACCAACAGAAGAACCACAGCCAACAGAAACACCTGTACTTCAGGCTTTGTACGTGTCCAGTTCTGATACTTACGGCAAAGGGATCCTGAAGCTGGATCCGCAGCTGTCTGTAGAGCACGATAAGTATAAAGCGGTTTATGAGGGGGAACGAAAAAGCCTGAATCTGTGGCCTGAGGCGGCAGGAGAATGTGAGATCCATGTATATGCATTAAGCGGTGTGAAAGCTTCTACTGTGGAAAAGGATGAATCTATTAAAGAACATGATGATAGAATGGGGCATAGATTCTGGAAGCTTGTGTTTGCAGATAACGAAAGAAAGCTGGAGGTAAGGATCCAGGTAACGGCTCCTGACGGTACGAAAAAGGATTATTACCTGACTTTATCTACGATGGATACAACTCCTCCTGTGTTAAAGAGAATAAGTGCAAGCCGAATTTCCACGGATACGGCTTCAGTGGTATATAAGACCAGTGAAAAAGGTTACCGGTATTATCAGGTGACAGAGGCTGGTGCAGCCCTGCCAAAGCTGGATACTTCCCAAAAAGGAACACAGGTAGGTGAAGGAACAGATACCATCGCCCTTACCGGTCTGACCGCAGGGGAAAAGGATCTGGTCATAGCAGTGAAGGATCTGTCAGGCAATATCAGTGAACAGCTTGTGATCCGGATCCCGGATATAAAAGCTGCCACACCGGGAGGTCTGGCACAAAGGCCAGGATACGGAGGAAATAAATCCCAGGCACA